>NZ_NXGA01000001.1:3674387-3887456 GCF_002802965.1 Sporolactobacillus pectinivorans
AAAAGTACATATGGCTTACCCGTGTCATCGAGATAGGAAATTGTGATTTTTTCATTTTCCGCTGATCGTGCAGGGGCAATTAAAGTGGCATGCTCCGGTATCGCTTTTCCGACGTCATACAGCATCCGGCTCTTCGCCGCAGGCAGTCTGGGCTGTTTCATAAGCAACGAGGGCTGTGTTATGATTTGGCAGCCTGTGAGGACGGGAAGAAGCAGTAAACACAGAGCAATGAAATATTTTCTCGTAAAAGGCATAAAGCAAACTCCCAAATTTTCCATTTCAAAACACTGGATAGCCGGACTTCAACGGCATTGTTTCTAACAGTTTCGAATAAAATTAGAAAAGCAGCCGCATTCCCAGGCAATCACATAAACCTCTCCATTGTCTATCATAGAAGCAATCTCGTCCGGAAGTGGTAACAAAACGGTTACGATCAGCCAAAAAGAGACAGCTTTTCAACATGTAGACCTAATTTATCTTATACTATAATGTGATTCCATCGTTCAGCAAAACGCCTGTAATTCATTGCTGCAGGCTTCCAACCATCAGTGACAGTTATTAAGGAGTTTTCAATGATGAAAAGCACCAGGCCCTCTGGAACAGTTCTTGTGATCAGTTTTTTTCTGCTTATCTGCATGCTAGTAGGCGGGATCGTTTTTCGCGCGTACCATGGGTCAATTACATTGATGACACCGCAGCAAAAACACACAAGTGCTTTAACAGACTACAGCCTTAAAAAAAAGGAAATCACTTCTCATCCGGATAAAAAAAGTGATCTGAAAGCCAAAAATGATCTGAAAGTCAGCCAGTTAAATCAGAAAAGAGCAGCTATCGACAACTATTTGCATCGCATTGGTTTTTCCGGATCCGCTGTCGTCGTCAGCCATGGTGAAGTTGTTCTCGACAAAGGTTATGGCTTCCGCAACCTGCGTTTAAAAGCGCCTAATCTTCCATCAACGGAATATTATATCGGCTCAATGACAAAATCTGTGACCGCCGTTGCTTTTATGCAGATGCAGGAACAGGGGCTGATTTCTTTTAACAGCCGGGTTTCTGCATACTATCCCGGATTCCCGCACGGGAGAGACATTTCGATGATTGATTTACTCTGCCACATGTCAGGACTCCACCCGCATGTTGAAACCGCAAGGAGCATGACAAGAGATCAGCTTGTCAGCCACATCGCTGCTGCAAATATCATGCTATTGTCGAAACCGGGCACCCAGTATGCCTATGCAGATGTAAATTACGCACTGCTTGCCGCTATCCTTGACAAAATTTGTATGACTGTCGATCACGAATCTCTGCACCATTATATACAGCAGCATATTTTTCAGCCGACCGGCATGCAGCATGCTGGCTTTGGTACAGCGATGCAGCAATCTCCTTATGCTTCGATTGCTTATGCGCGCCGTGGCCCTGTCTATGCTACAACATGGCTTCCTTCTTTTACCCAGCTGCTCGGCTGCGGTGATGTCTATGCTTCTGCATGGAACATGTATCTGTTTGATCATGCTCTTTCGACCTCCCGTCTGGTATCGCGCAAAAGCTATCAGATGATTTTCACCCGCCACTTCAGCAACGTGAAATATACCCTTGGCTGGTATATCAATCGAGAAGGATGGGGCAATCACGTTTACTCCAATCACGGTGTGCTTGCCGGCTGGAACGGAAGCAACGCATTTTCAGCCGATGGGGAAAATTATGTCGTGCTGTTGATGAATATCAATAATCCAGCCATGGATCTGGGAAAAGCTAACAGCATGATTTTCAGTACATTGACTCAATAAGACTCAATAAGACTCAATAAAAAAGATCTGATGCTTTGAGGAACATTTCCCACAGATTTTTTTTATAAAACAAGTATGGCCATTTTCCGTATATAGCGGATGCAGCAGCATCTTATGACCAGGAGGTTTTTCTAATGAAGTTTCTGATTCAATGCTATGATCAGCCGCTGATACAATGGGTGTTAAAAACTTTTTTTTATCTTGCAATTATACTGGGACTGATTATTATCTACGGTTTCGCCGCTGCCCACACGGGAACCTTTATTTACAATGAATTCTGAGGAGTGATCATGATGAATCTACTGCAGCAAATCGAAAAGTGGGCCGAACAGTCGCCGGACAGAACATGTTATAGATGGAGAGGAAAAAGCCTGACTTACCGCGAGCTGAAAAAAAAGTCGGATGCTCTTGCATGCTGGCTGGCGGAGACATACGTGAATGATTCGGCACCTATCATCATTCATGGGCACATGCAGCCTGAGATGCCGATTCTCTTCCTCGCCTGCGCTAAATCAGGCCATGCCTATATTCCCGTTGATCTGGCTATCCCTGCCGAACGTATTTTGCTCATTGCGGAGAGCTCAGAAGCCGGACTTATATTCAGTGAGGAACCTGGACTGCTTCCTTTTCTTTCCCAAAATGTTGTCGATCCGGATAAACTGGCAGGCATTCTTAAAGACTATGAAAACCAAATTCCTGACGGTAAATCAGAAGTCGCCGGCAATGATACTTTTTATATTATTTACACGTCGGGAAGTACCGGAAAACCCAAGGGTGTCCAGATACCACAAGACGCATTAGCCAGTTTTGTTTCATGGGCCCAAAGTGACTTTGGCTTGACAGAAAAGCAAATTTTTCTAAACCAGGCCCCTTATTCATTTGATTTGTCCGTGATGGACCTCTACCCCTGCCTGACAACCGGAGGTACGCTGCAGACGGTCGACAAAGAAATGATCGCCAGACCGGCCGAACTGTTTGAGACATTTGCTTCTTCAGGGCTCAATGTCTGGACGTCAACACCTTCGTTTGCTGAAATGTGCCTGATGGAGCCTTCTTTTTCCGAACAAATGATGCCTGAGCTGCATACATTTCTTTTCTGCGGGGAAACATTGCCGGTTCATGTCGCCAGAAATCTGTATGAGCGGTTTCCGAGAGCAAAAATTATCAACACATACGGGCCGACAGAGTCGACGGTTGCAGTGACAAGCATCACAATCAGCAAGGAGATGGCCGCATCCGGCCATCCTTTTCCTGTGGGACGTTGTAAATCAGACTGTGCTATCCGTATTCTTGATGTGAACGGACAGCAGGTCCCTGAGGGAGAAAAAGGAGAGATCGTGATCTGCGGACCGAGCGTCGGCAAGGGCTATTTAGGTGACCCGGAAAAAACAAAGGCGGCCTTCGGCATCATTCAAGGCCAGCGCGCCTATCATACAAGCGATATCGGCTCGCTGCAAAACGGTCTGCTGTATTATCACGGAAGAATGGACAGTCAGATCAAGATTCACGGATTCCGGATGGAACTGGGAGAAATCGAACACGCTCTGGCCTCGTGCCGCTACGTCCGGCAGGCTGTTGTCATTCCGGTAAAAAAAGAGGAGCGATACGATCATCTGATCAGCTTCGTTGTTGCCAAAAACAACCCCTTTGAAAAAAATTATCAGCTTTCTTCATCGATCCGCAATGAACTGGCACGCTTTTTGCCGGACTACATGCTGCCACGGAAATTTATCTTTCAATCATCTTTGCCTATGACTGCAAATGGGAAAGTGGATCGAAAAGTTTTGCTCAAAGAGGCTGTCCAATGAACTCTTTTATTCCTTATGCTTCTTTCCAATTTTTCCTGGTAGCTGGAGCACTGCTTATTCCGGTTATTGTGGCAGGACTGCTGGGTAAGCGGATTGGCATTTACAGCGACATCATTGCTATATTTATGATCATCCTGGTTTTCTATAGACAGCCGTCTCAGTTCATTTCACTGATTGCTTTTTTGATCTGGCAGACGGTTCTCGTCAAAAGTTATCTGACACTCAGCAAGAAGAGCAATCGGTCCGGTTATTTTTACACAGCAATTGTTCTGGCCATCGTGCCGCTCTTTCTTGTCAAACTGTCAGCCGATGTGCCGATGTTAAACTTTATTGGTTTTCTCGGTATTTCCTATGTGTCATTCAAGTCAATACAGATCATTATGGACATTCGTGACGGACTGCTGCAGGAGGTTCCCCTGCGCCATTTTCTTAGATTCATTATTTTCTTTCCGACTATTTCATCGGGGCCAATCGACCGCTATCGCCGGTTTGAAAAGGATCTTGAAAAGGTTCCGTCAGGAGAAGAATACAGAACGCTTCTGTATCAGGGCCTGAATAAAATTTTTCTAGGCTTTCTGTATAAATACATTATCGGTTATCTGGTCAACAAATATTGGATCGGCTCACTCGCACTGGAACCGAATACCGTATTCAGCATTTGGATGTATATGTATGCCTACAGTATGTATCTATTTTTCGACTTCGCCGGATACAGCCAGTTTGCGATCGGTTTCAGCTACCTGATGGGGATTCGGACACCGGAGAACTTTAACAAACCGTTTCTCAGCCGCAACATTAAGGACTTCTGGAATCGTTGGCACATGACGCTGTCATTCTGGTTTCGCGATTTCATCTACATGCGCTTTGTCTATACGGCGATTAAAAATAAATGGATAAAAAACCGGTATCTGATATCCGACCTTGGCTTGGCACTTAACTTTCTGGTCATGGGATTCTGGCACGGTTTCCTGCCGCAATACATTATATACGGAATCTATCATGCTGCTGTCTTTATCTCATTTAATCGATTCGACCGGTTTAATAAAAAACATCGGATCTGGCCGAAAGACAACAAATGGATTCATGCACTCTCAGTGGTTATCACTTTTCACGTAATCTGTTTCAGTTTTCTCATTTTCTCCGGAAGACTTAACTTTCTGTGGCAATAAAAATTTCAAAAAAGGTGGCTGATCAGCGTGGCTGAAATCACACAAGCTTTTAAAGATACTGTATTGGATATTCTCGCGGAAGTCTGCGAATCAGATGAAGTTAAAGATGAATTGGACATCCATCTGTTTGATGAGGGGCTGATGGATTCCTTCGCAACTATTTCCCTGCTCGTCGAAGTTGAAAACCGTCTGAAGATTAAAGTTCCGATTTCCGAATTCAATCGTGATCAGTGGTCAACTCCAAACAGGATCATCAACGAATTGGCCGGACGAAAATGAGACAGCCAAGATTTGGCCCGATGATTTTGGCCTCTGTCATTGCCGCCTTCATCGTCTTCATGCCCTCCAGTCTGGAAGAAGCAATGATTAGCAAAAACGATGTCAGCAAGGCTGCTTCAAGTCTTGATCCGCACATCTTTCAGGGTATATTGATGCAGCAGAAAATGATTGACAGTCAGCGTTATTTGCCCATATATGGTTCGTCGGAACTCCACAGGCTGGACAAGTATCATCCAACCAACTATTTTAAGATTGCGCCGGACGGGTTTACCCCGTTTCTGATCGGCAGGGGCGGTATGTATTCCCTCGTTCACTTTCTGAACCTGGCATCTACCGCAGATTCACTGCGAAACCGTAAAATTGTTTTTATATTGTCTCCGGAATGGTTCAACAGTACGGGGCTTGATACGCTGCATTTTTCACCTAATTTTTCAAAGGAGCAGGTGTATCACTTCATTTTTACGAACAATATGGACCGCAGCTTAAAAGAAAAAGCTGCCCGCCGGCTCCTGCAATTCAGTTTTATACGCAACGACGGAACAATTGCGCCACTGCTCAATGGGATTGCCTTTTCCGGGCACAGTTCCTTGCTGACACAGTTCGGAAATTCAATCAGAGGCTGGATATCATATAAGATACTGACACTGCATGACCTGATTCAAATGTATCAAATCACGCCCAACTACTACCAATCTCAATATCAGAATCCGGATCCCCAGCTAAGAGGGAAAAGTTGGGAACAGCTGCTGCAGTCGGCAAGAAGAGAAACGCAAACGATGACGAATTCAAATCCGTTTCACATTGACAATACGCTTTATGCACAATCAATAAAGGGAAGACTGGCACGTTATAAAAATTATTACGCCAACCAGAACTATAGCCAGTCACCCGAATACGGAGATCTTCAGCTTGTCCTCGATCTGTTAAAAGAAAAACATATCCGCGCTCTTTTCATTTCCGTACCTTTTAACGGAGCATGGTATGACTATACAGGTGTTTCCTTAAAAACGAGGGAGGTCTGCTACGAAAAAATAGCACACGAAGTCCGCAGCAACGGATTCCAGCTGGCCGATTTCACCCGTTTCGACAGCGAGCCGTACTTCCTTCAGGACACCATGCATATCGGACCTGAAGGATGGGTATATATTGATCAGGCGATTGAAAATTTCTATAATGAAAAAACATAAATGTATTTACAGATCACACAAACTTTGGAGCGCGGCCTTTTTTCAGAAAAGAGATCGCGCTCTTAATTTATCCATGATTGATCGCATGGCTGACAGAAATAACGGTGAAGAAATAGATAAAAGAATGAGACTAAAAATAAAACGTTTTCACAAAATGTTCACCGATTTATTAAAATTTTATGTCAGCGCTTACTTTTTTATTGATTAACTTTCGAAAATCAATTAAATTATATATGTGAAAAAATTCACAATGTATTCTACCATTTTTTATACCCTTACTAAGGAGGAAAAAATAATGGCAATTGAAGAAAAAAATCTTAATCAGTCTGAATCACTGGAAATAACGATTGACCGGCTTGTCGCCAACGCGCAAACGGCTGCCGAAGCATTTCGCCCTCTTGATCAGCAGCAGATTGATGAAATTGTCCGGCAAATGGCACTTGCAGGTCTCGATCAGCATATGAGGCTGGCAAAGATGGCTGTTGATGAAACAAAGCGCGGTGTATATGAGGATAAAATTATTAAAAACATTTTTGCAACCGAATACATTTACAACTCGATTAAGGCCAATAAAACGGTCGGCGTCATTGCCGAAGATCCATATGAGGAAATTGTCCAGATTGCGGAACCTGTCGGCGTCATTGCCGGCGTCACACCTGTCACCAACCCAACATCAACCACGATGTTCAAATCGCTGATCTCGATCAAAACCAAAAATCCGATTATCTTTGCATTTCATCCGTCGGCCCAGAAATCGAGCAGCGCTGCGGCAAAGATTCTCCTCGACGCCGCTGTCAAAGCAGGCGCCCCGGAAAACTGCATCCAGTGGATTGAAACACCGTCGATTGAGGCGACGCAGATGCTGATGCATCATTCGGGCGTCTCGCTCATTCTGGCAACAGGCGGCCCCGGTATGGTCAAGGCGGCATATAGTTCCGGGAAACCTTCGATCGGCGTCGGTCCGGGTAATGTGCCCTGCTATATCGAAAAAACCGCAGACATTAAGCAGGCGGTCAATGACTTGATTCTCTCCAAGACTTTTGATAACGGAATGATCTGCGCATCCGAACAGGCTGTTATCATCGACCAGCAGATCTACGACGAAGTGAAGCAGGAACTGATCAGCAATAAGTGCTATTTTCTAAATGCTGAAGAGAAGAAAAAAGTTGAAAAACTGGTCATTGATGAGCGGCGCTGCGCGGTCAATCCGCAGATTGTCGGCAAGCCGGCCGCGTTCATCGCCGGGCTGGCGGGTGTCTCTGTCCCGGAAGATACAAAAGTGCTGATTGCCGAACTGAAGACAGTGGGGCCAGAGTCGCCGCTGTCGCGTGAAAAACTCAGCCCTGTTCTCGCCTGCTATAAAGCAAAAACAACAGAGGAAGGCTTTAAACGCGCTGAAGAAATGATTGCCTTTGGAGGCAGCGGCCATTCGGCGGTCATCCACTCAAACGATCAGTCGGTGCTTGATGCATTCGCCCGGCGCGTGAAAGTCGGCAGGATCATCGTTAATGCACCGTCTTCTCTTGGCGGGATCGGCGATATCTACAACCATTTCATCCCATCGCTTACACTCGGATGCGGCACATACGGAGGCAACTCCGTATCAACGAACGTCGGCACGGCGAACCTGATCAATATCAAAACAATGGCCAATCGGAGAAACAACATGCAGTGGTTTAAAGTTCCACCGAAAATCTACTTTGAAAAAAACGCAACCAAATATCTGTCACAGATGCCGGACATCTCGCGCGCATTTATCGTTACCGATCCGGGCATGGTCAAATTCGGCTATGTCGACCGCGTCCTCTATTTTCTGAGAAAGCGCCCGAACCCGATCCACTACGAAATTTTCTCGGATGTAGAACCGGATCCGTCCGTGGCAACAGTTATGAAGGGCACAGAAATGATGCGGAAATTTGAACCGGATGTAATCATCGCGCTGGGCGGCGGTTCGGCAATGGATGCTGCCAAAGGGATGTGGCTGTTCTATGAAAGCCCGGAAACCGACTTTTTCGGTCTGAAACAGAAATTCCTGGATATCAGAAAACGAGTTTTCAAGTTTCCGAATCTTGGTCAGAAAGCAAAATTTGTTGCCATTCCGACAACATCCGGTACCGGATCGGAAGTTACCTCTTTCTCGGTTATAACCGACAAGGAAAATAACATGAAATATCCGCTTGCCGATTATGCACTGACGCCAAATGTTGCGATCATCGATCCCGAATTCGTGATGACCGTGCCGCCGCGTGTGCTTGCGGATTCAGGTCTGGATGTATTGACGCATGCGCTTGAAGCTTACGTTTCCAACATGGCCAATGATTTTACCGACGGGCTCTGCATCAAAGCGATTCAGCTGGTGTTCGAGTATCTGCCGCGTTCCTATAAGGACAGCAACGACAAATTGGCTAAAGAAAAAATGCATAACGCCGCAACGATCGCCGGTATGGCTTTTTCCAATGCTTTCCTTGGCATCAATCACAGCCTGGCACACAAACTCGGCAATGAATTCCACCTGGCTCATGGCCGCTGCTGCGCGATTTTGATGCCTCATGTCATCCGCTACAATGCGAAAAAGCCGACGAAGTTCGCTGCATTCCCGAAATACCGCCACTTTATCGCTGACGAACGTTATGCAGAAATCGCCCGGATTATCGGCGTTCCCGGCAAAACCACAGAAGAAGGCGTCGAAAATCTGGTTCAGGCGATCATTAAATTGGAAAAAGAATTGAACATACCAACGAGCATCGAAGCCAACGGCGTCAGCAAAGAAGCTTTTGAAAAAGCTGTTGACCGGCTCGCGGATCACGCTTTTGAAGACCAGTGTACGACGGCAAACCCCAAATTGCCGCTCGTACCTGAACTGGCCGACATTTACCGCCAGGCATTCAAAGGCGTCTGAAGCCTGTTTGAAATAATGTACCCTTCCTCCTTGAGGAAGGGTACATTATTATTTTCGTTAATTTCTCAAACACTTCCATAGCAATTTGAAATGACATCTTTCTCCCTTTAAGCTCGTCCGTCGTTTCACCCATCATTTTCTCCGGCTTTCATAAATATGGCGGCCAGAACGACAAGTGCAAAAACGGCAGCTATGGAGACCGTAAAAAGGATTTCTGTGATCAAGCGCCTCAGACCTGTCACCAGCAGATAGCCAGTAATAAAGCTCGATTGCGATCAAAAAGGCTCTTTTGTAAATTCGAGGAATTTTTATCCAATACTCTAGAAGTTTCTACAAAATCGGACTCCTCCATATTTCTGACCATTAATCTTAATGCCTCTTATAGCAGCCTATAAATAGAACATTAAGACTTTATTTTTGGTGGCATCCACGATTAAATCTGTTTACGCAGTGGACGAAAAAATGCTCGGATCTCCTCGGCAAGGAGCTCAGGTTCCTCAAAAGCGGCAAAGTGACCTCCCTTCGGCAGTTCAGTCCAACGCTGCACATTGTATGTGCGTTTCGCCCATTCAATCGGCGCACGATTCACAGGCTCAACTGTCAAAGTCACTCCGGTAGGTACCTCGACCCAGCGAGGCGACTGGTCGGGCCCCTTCCGATGTTGGTGGTCGTAATACAAGCGCATGGAAGAATTAATGGTTTCAGTAACCCAATAAATGGTCAGATTCGTCAGCAACTCGTCTTTGCTGAAACGTTGCTCGATATTACCTCCACAGTCGCTCCAGGCTCTGAATTTTTCGATAATCCAAGCAGCCAGACCTACTGGTGAATCGTTCAGCCCGTAAGCGAGTGTCTGCGGGCGGGTGCCCTGCAGATGTTCATAGGCCCCCTCCTCTTTCTCCCATAGTCTAATTTGAGACAAGTAATTTTTTTCCGCGGATGACAGCGGAGCAGCCTCCGGGCCAAGAAAAGGACTGGCAACGGCCGTAATATGAATGCCAATGATCTTCTCCGGGTGCCGGCGCCCAAGATTTGTGGAAACACCCGCTCCGATGTCTCCTCCGTGAGCCCCGAACCGATGATAACCGAGCACGCTTACCATAAGCTGCGCCCAGAGATCTGCAATGGCCTCCAAAGTCATGCTCTTCTGGATTGAGCGCTGCGAAAATCCACACCCGGGAAGTGATGGAACCACGACATCGAAGGCATCATTTGCGTCACCTCCGTTTGCTGCCGGATCGGAAAGTAAGTGAATCATTTTCGTCATCTCAAAAAAAGAGCTTGGCCAGCCGTGAGTCAGAATCAGAGGCATGGGTTTCGGCCCGCGTCCCCGTTCGTGAATAAAATGAAGCTTTACCCCGTCAACATCGGAACTGAATTGTTGGAATTCATTGAGTTGCCTTTCCTGCTCGCGCCAGTCAAAATCATCAATCCAATAATCGGTAATTTGCTGTAAATACTCAAGGCTGGTTCCCCGGTTCCATTCTGATCCTTTCACAGCATCAGGCCATCTTGTCTTCTTCAGGCGAGAACGCAAGTCATCAAGAACGAATTGTTCAACATGAATCTGAAAAGGTTTTACCGCCATGGTCTCCCCCCTGTACATAAAATTATTTTCCTGAAACTTCACAACTTGGAACGCTCTGTGGTTCATTCTCTTGCTCCCAAGAAACATTCACTGCCTTCCCCCACATTATAAATACACTATCCATTCCGATTCCAAACCTTTTATAAAGAAAATCCCACGCTAACCTGCTGTTATTTTCGCACTTAAAACGAATGGAACGATGATCCTATGACGCAAAATAAAAAAACGCCATCCATGACTGGATTTATCCATTGTTCAGTCCGTATCTCCTGCGATACTGCATGATCAGACAGCCCGGTTAATCATTGACTTTGCCGCTTTTCTCCTTAAACACATCAATGCTTTAAACTGGAATCGTTTACAGTCAGACAAAATTCTTCTAAACTGAATGTGAATGAATTCACAGCTGTATTCATTTAAAGGAGGATATATATAATGAACATATTGCTCTTTCATGTAATTAAAGATGAGGAAGAAACTATTCGCTCATGGTCGGAGCAGCATAAAATAAAAGTCGATACCAGTCCTGATATTCTTTCCCTTGACACTGTGGAACAAGTCAAGGGATACGATGGTATCTGCATTCAGCAGACGATTTCCATTGACAATCCCGAAGTTTATAAAAAACTGAAAGAATACGGTATTCGGCAGATCGCAACACGCACAGCCGGATTCGATATGATTGACCTAAATGAGGCGGAGAAAAACGGATTAATTGTCACCAATGTTCCCGCATACTCTCCGTATGCCGTAGCTGAGCTGGCTGTTACCCAGGCGATGCAGCTTGTTCGCCACATCCCCCAGTTCAGTAAACGGATCGAGCGCCATGATTTTCGCTGGAGCGGCTTAATCTCGCGTGAAATACGCTCGCTGACTGTCGGTATTGTTGGCACCGGACGAATCGGAGCAACGGCCGCTCAACTTTTTAAAGGTCTGGGCGCGCGGATCATCGGATTTGACTATTATCCGAACAGTAAATTAAACAGCCTGCTTGATTATCGTCCGACCCTTGAAGATGTATTGAAGGAAGCGGACATTGTCTCCCTCCACACACCGCTTCTGGACACAACGGCCCATATGATCAATAAAAACACACTGAAGCTGATGAAAAAAGATGCTGTTCTGATCAACATTGCACGGGGTGGCCTGGTGGCTACAGATGACTTGATCGATGCACTTGAAAATCATCAAATTGCCGGGGCCGCACTGGATACTTTTGAAGATGAAAGTTTTATTAATCAGGATCTGAGTGACAAAGGCACTGATGACCAGCGCCTGCAGAAACTGATTGATTTGGATCAGGTTGTTCTGACGCCTCACATTGGCTTCTACACAACAACAGCCATTCAGAACATTGTCGAAGGCGGGCTGAACAGCGTCGTTGATGTACTCACAACTGGGACAAGTGACAATCAGGTTCGCAACTGACCTTTTAAAAACTTAAAAAGCAGCCGAAATCCGGCTGCTTTTTTCTATCTACTGATCCATCTTTTTTCAGAGTCTGTCCAACACATCTTCCTCATTTTTCAGCAAGCCTCTCAGGCTCATAGAAATCATGGCCAGAAACTGATCGGTGAAAGGTCTGAGATCATCAATTTTTGTTTCAGGATGAAGCTTTAAATAGCCCAGGGACAGATTTGAATAGTAGTAATAATGGGACTGCAGCACAGCCTGAAGCGTATCGAGATCGACATTATCCTTCAGATCAAATCCATCAATCATTTTTTTGAAAAATTCAGGCACCAGCGACTCCATTTCTTTGAACAGCTTTGTCATTTTATCTGTTAATTCTTTCGGTGGCCTCGTAAAGGCAGTGAGAACGAGTTGATAGATATCCGGGTAATTTTTACAAAACTGAAGTTCCTGTTCGCTGTACTTTTTAAAATTCCCGATGACATTTCCCGTAAAATCCCATTGGTTATAATCCAGTTCATCCATTGAAAAATGGATGGCATAGACGACACTTTCTTCAAAAAGTTTTTCTTTGGAATCATAGTAATGAAAAACAAGCCCCTTGGACACACCGGCAGACTTCGCTATCCGATTCGTTGACGCCTGCGCAAATCCTTTGACAGCAAATTCATGAATGGCAGCTGTCAGAATCGCCTTTTCTTTGGTTTCTTCCATTTACGCTTTCAGATCCTTCCTTCCGTAGATCAAGAAAGTCAATAAAACGGATACGGTCAGCACAATCAGATCGGTCCAGACATAATTCCACTGGATACCGGTTTTGAAAATCGCGCTTGGCAGCGCGGTATCTACAGGCGAAAAATAAACAAGTGTCTTAAATGTATCCTTCAGCTTACCAACAACGCCGAGAATAAAAGTCAGGAACACGAGACCGAGTGACAGGGATGTCGCCGATTTATTTGATGAAAGCAGTGAGGACAGAAGAAATCCGATACTAAGAAACGTCAGCCCCATCACCCATCCGGCAACAGTCAGCTGAGCGAAGGCTTTAAAGAGGCCGGAGACAGAGGCAGCGGATTCTTTAAAAATCATACAGACCAGAAAGGCAACGACCATAGATACAATCCAGTAGAACGAGTAGATCAGAGCATTCGCCAGCATTTTCGATGAAACAATCGAAGCACGTGAAATCGGCTGGGCATACAGATAGCTGATGGTTCCCTCCGATTCTTCACGCGACAGAGCATTCGTTCCGAGCATCGCCGCAAAAATACCCGTTGCGATCATCACGTATTGAAATTCATACCCAAAATAGCCTTTAATTGTAGCGAACGCCGCCATATCTGACAGGTTAAACGCCTTCAGCATTTCTTTCGGCATCGCCTTCAGATCCATTTGCTGCAGGCCCATGCCCTTTATGGACGGGAACAGAGAAACAAGACCCAGTGTCAGCAGTGCAACAACAATCACCCAGACAAGCAGCGTTTTTGTATGTGTTTTGCATTCCAGTCTGAAAAGTGTCATGCTCTTTCCGCCTCCTGATTTTCATACAGCGACATGAATTGTTCTTCCAGGTCGCGATTGTCAACCGTCACATCGTCCAGCCCGGAAGCAATTTTGGACAATGTCTCAAAAAGCAAGGGCAGTCCTTTTTCATATGTCAAGCGTACCTCATTCTTCCCCTGTTTTATAATCTTCCCGCCAATAGCTGTCATCTGTTCAAGAGGCAGATTTTCACCTTTCAAAGTAATGATTTTCACATTTTTGTTGATTGCCGTCAGATCTTCCACGCCCATCAGATGCCCGGCCTTGATAAATGCCACTTTGGAACAGTAATCCTCAACCTCTTTCAGATTGTGGCTGGACAGGAAAATAGTGACACCCTGCTCCTGCTTCTCCTTCATCAGCCGAAACAACCGCGCATGCATTAATGGATCGAGCCCGTTGGTTGGCTCATCCAGGATTAACAGTTCGGGGTGGTGAATCATTGCGCAGACGATCGCTACTTTTTTCTTATTTCCTAGTGAAAGATCACCGAATTTTTTCTTTAAATCGACCTCGAACAGTTCACAGTATCTTTCCAGTTCTTTTTCGTCTTCTTTCAGATGATGAAAATCCAGCGTATAGCGCACCAAATCCTGAACACGGAACTGCGGATAGAAGCGAACATCGCTTGGAACATAGCCGATTCTTTTTTTCACAGCCACATCCGCTCCCGGCATCTCTTGACCGAGCAGCTTGATACTGCCACCGCTGCGTTTAATAAAATTCAAAATCATATTCATCGTGGTTGATTTTCCCGCGCCGTTCGGACCGATAAAGCCAAAAAATTCTCCTTCATCCACATTCAATGACAAATCTTTGACCGCGGCAAATTTGCCAAAATTCTTACTGATGTGATTCAGCTCAATAACTGGCATCCTCCGTCATCTCCTCTTCCGATCGATATTGACCCACTGGTCAAAATGAATATAGCATATATTGACCAATGGGTCAATGGTTGGCCGAATAATGATCATCAAATAGTTTGACAGATCATCTGCCATTATTTCTATGATTTTCTTTCAGAGTGCTATTCTTGACTTGTTAACAATTGTGACGATTTTGTGACCAGTCTAATCAACAATCGGGAGGCAATTCATCATGGCTTTTTCAGAAGCAACACAGACCATTTTAAAGGCTAAAGCAAAAAAGGGACTCACATTTGCGCAAATCGCGGAAGCAGCTGGCTGTTCGGAAGTATTTTGCACGGCCGCTATTTATGGTCAGCAGACTTTAAGCCCTGAACAGGCAAAAGTGGTCGCCGATCTACTCAATCTGCCTGTCGAAGCTGAAAACGATCTGAAATCAATTCCTTTCCGCGGCACTAACTTTTCTGTCCCTCCGACCGATCCGACGATTTATCGGCTTTACGAAATTGTCCTCGTGTACGGGGATACCATTAAGGCACTGATCCACGAAAAGTTCGGCGACGGCATTATGAGCGCAATCGATTTCAGGATGGATCTGGACAAAAAGGAAGACCCGCACGGTGACCGCGTTGTGATCACGCTGAACGGTAAATTTTTGAAATATAAAACATTCTGAGTCCGGCAATGTCCCTCATCTTTAATCGCATAATTCCGCCGTCCCGTGGCAAAATAACGACTACTTGTTACGAGGAGGGATTGCAATGGCTAAGCCGGATGATCGTTCGGACAATGTTGATAAGATTGCAAGAAGTATCGGTCATACACTACAGAACATCGATGATGCCAAAGATTATATCAAAGCCCATGGCGAGGAAATGAGCAAAGAGGAGAAGCAGCAGATTCTCGATAAAAATCAGCGGCGTGAGGAAAGCATTAACGGCCTTCGTGAAGAAATTAAAGACGAGGCCGCCTATAGCAAAACAGCAAAGTTTTAAACAGAGCCGAAACGACGCGGCGCCAACCTATTTTATGGTTGGCGCCGTTTATATAATACGGTAATCGCGCATAAGTATTGAAAGTCATGCATAAAATCGAAAAATCGCTCATAAAATTTTCTAGCATAAAATTTTCTTGATCACTTTCTTTAACTCTTGGCTGACAAATTTGCAGAGCATCGCGTCTTATTTCATTAAATAAACCTCGCCATGAGATACTCGTCAACATAGTGATCGCCCTCCCACATGGCTTCTTTGTCTTCACCATAGATAGAAAAACCCATCTTTTCATAAGCGCTGATTGCATGTTCGTTTGACACCATAACATAAAGGTAAAATTTCTTTACAATCCCTTCATCTTTGGCAATTTCCGTTAATTTCTCGATCATCTGTCTGGAGATTCTCCGGCCCCTGTATTCAGGCTTCACATAGACGGCTTCGAGCGTTGCCCGGTGGCGCATCTTCGGCAGTATCTCCTTCACTAGGGTTACAATGCCGATCAGACTCTTGCCGTCAAAAGCACCGATTGTAATCGCGTGATCTCTCGACAGGCGCTCTTCAAAATCGGAAAGCGAATACTGAACTTCAACAGGATACTCCGAAGCAAATGCCTCCGGACTTTTCATCAGTGCTTCCAGGCGAAGATTTCTATAGGCAGCTGCATCATTTTCTGTTAATGGTTCATAACGAATCATAAACAATGCCTCCTGACGGATCATTCTGTTTTTACTATGATGAATTTATTGTTTGCCGGAAGGCCAGATCTTATCGATGAAGGTGACCGCAATTGAAGACTTTTGGCATTAAGGAGCCGAAAGTAAATTATTCCGTGCAAAGGTGCCTCGCAGTGATCTTTAAAGATCGTACGCGGTCGGAGCTCGTGCTGATCCGGGCCCACCATGGTTCGCAGTGTTTATCTCCGGCATGCAGAGCGCTATTTTCTATCCATATTTCCAGTTTCCCGCCCCATGCTCGGCGAAGGTCATTTTTACACTGTGCAAATGTTTGAAAAAGTTCCGGAACCGATAGAAAAGGATCATTTTCTGGAGTGGGTCGCGGCAGTGATTTCAAATCTCTGATGTTTCACGAACATCAGGCATGGGCGATCAAGCAGGCACTTCTAAAATAACCCTTCCAATATAATTTCATTTTTGATAATAAATGTTTGATTCTTCATCCCTTCTATTACTCTAAAACCGGCGGCGAGATATTGGCAGCTGATTTTAATTTGTTTGGCGCCGGACAAATTGTTCCCGCTGAATGCTGTCTCTCAAAAAACTTTCTACTTCTGTAATTCACCAACCCGCTGATCAATCGGGCAAAAATCGCTGTATGGAAAGCACATTTCATCAGAAAGCAAATCGTCCGAATAATATTTTTTATTTTTTAAACGGCTGAAAGTTTTTTTCTTGACGGAACATAAATTTGTTTATATAGTATAAAAGTTAAATGATATAAATATTTCATTCTCTAACGATTAAGCTGTGGAATCAAAAAAGGGAGGTGATCTGATGTCTCACAGGATCGATGCAATTACAGAGCACTTTGACCAGGCTTTGATCACCACGATGCAAAACCTTGGACCGAAACTTATCCATCGTGTACATCTGGGATTAACTCCCAGTCAGGTTTTTATGCTGCGTTTTATCCAAAAAGAGAAGCAGTGCAGTCTCTCAAGTCTTGCTGATAAAATGGAGGTGAGCGCGAGTGCTGGCACTGTGATGCTCGACCGGCTTGAAAACCACGGACTGGTTGTCCGCACGCGCGATAAAAATGACCGGCGGGTCGTTATCACTCAGCTCACGCCGGAAGGTGAGCATGCCCTGAACGACGTTTTAAAAATCCGCAAAAAAATGGTACAGCACTGCTTGGCCCAGTTTGAACCGGATGAACTGACTCCGTTTGTACAGACTTTGGAGAAACTTGCGGCGATTTCTGCCGAAATGGACGTTCAGGCGGTCATTGGATCAGGAAAAGATTTGGAGGGATAAATGTGGCTTCGTTTCAAACGACGAACCAAATTACAGGTTCTAAAAAGTGGTGGGCACTGGCTACGGTTCTTTTGACTATGTTTTTCTCGTCAATGGATCAGACGGTTGTTTCCACGGCAATGCCCACCATTATTGGTGATTTGCACGGTTTTAATTTGTACGCTTGGGTCTTCACGGCGTATATGATGGCTTCCTCGGTGACGATTCCGATTTATGGCAAGCTGTCGGATGTATTTGGACGAAAACCATTCTATTTGTTTGGGCTGATTATGTTCGGCGTTGGTTCTGCGATATCGGGCCAGGCGCATTCGATGATGGAATTAATTTTTGCACGGGCTTTTCAGGGCATTGGCGCAGGAGCGATGATGAGCATGCCGCGCGCCACGATCGGTGATATTTTCACACCTAAAGAACGTGGCAAATGGATGGGCGTAATGATGGCCGTATTCGGTATTTCAAGTATCATCGGACCGGCAATAGGCGGCTGGATTACGGACACCTTTTCATGGCACTGGGTTTTTTACATTAACTTGCCATTTGCCGTACTGGCAATCATTGGTGTGATCGTAACGCTGCCAAAAGTCCGAGCGGAGCACCGCGTCAAGGTAGACTGGTTAGGCTCTGTATTTCTGGTTATCGGGCTCATCCCCATCCTGCTCGGGTTTACCTGGGCAGGCACCAAATATGCCTGGGGATCTCCTATCGAACTGACACTGTTCATCGGCGGCGCGATTATACTCGCACTCTTTATTTTGTGGGAGCGCAAAGCCACAGACCCGCTGCTCAATCCGCTTCTGTTCAAAAATCGGATTTTTAACACTTCACTGATTTTGGGCATTTTGATCGCAATGACCATGTTCGGCAGTATCATGTTCCTGCCTGTTTATGTTCAGGGCGTGCTGGGGCTCAACGCACAAAACAGTGGATGGGTCATGTCGCCTATGATGATTGGCTTTATTGTCGGCAGTATGACATCCGGTCAAATCATGTCGCGCACAGGGCGTTACAAGTATCTTGCCTGGTGCAGCGGCGCTGTGATTGTCTTAGGTTCTTTTTTGCTGAACCAGATGAATGTTCATACCACCTGGTCCACAGTCGTTTTAAACATGGTTATACTTGGAGTCGGTATTGGTTCCTTGATGCCGTTGATGAATATGGTGGTGCAAAATGCGTTCCCTTACAAAATGATGGGCACTGTAAACTCAACACAGCAGTTCGTGCAATCACTCGGCGGCGTGATTGTCTCTCCGATTTTCGGTTCCATACTCAACAAAGCGTTTTCGAACAAACTGAGTACGTCATTGCCAACTTCTCTGCATCAGTATAAAAGTAAGCTGGCCGGCTTGAATCCGCAGTCGCTCATAACTGCTCAGGCACAAAAATCCATTGCAGCCGAGTTCAAACAGTTTGGTTCTGCGGGGTATCAGATGTATCTTCAACTGATGGATGCAGTCAAAGCATCACTTGCGTATGGCATTCAACATCTGTTAACGCTCGGTTTGATTTTCTCCATCCTGTGCTTCGTCGGAACCTTTTTTCTGCCGGAAATCGGGCTTAAAGGCAAGGAATACTTTCACTCGGAAGATTCCGCTAATGATGATGCACCAAGTACAAGTACTCGGCCATCCTAACTCAGCAAAACGCTTGTCCGGCATTCATGCACATTTTACAGGAATAAAGCAGCGGACAGTCGTATAGATTTATCGATCACGAAAAAGGGGGGTGCTGTAAAGCTCCATTCCGGGCTTTACGCTGAAATGAAAATAGCAAATGGTATAGAAGCACTCGACTTGACAGTGAACATGATGGGACGGCAAAGCGCGCTTCATCCAACATTGATCTGGGACGACAACGAGGTGATCTTAGTGGACACAGGAATCCCGGGTCAGCTTGAGAAGATTCGCAAAGCTGTAACCAGTGCCGGCGCGTCTTTTGACAAACTGAACAAAGTGATTCTGACCCATCAGGACATCGACCATATCGGCAGTCTGCCGGAAATTCTTAAGGGTGCCGGAAGGAAGATCGAAGTCCTTGCACACGAAGAAGATAAGCCGTATATCGAAGGCGACAAACCTCTGATTAAAATGAACCCGGAGCGAATGGCCAAAATGCTTGAATCACTTCCGGAAGAACAGCGTCAGAAAATACAGACGATGTTCGGTGCACGAAGGTCCGCAAAAGTCGATACAACAATTACGGATGGGGAAGTATTGCCATACTGTGGAGGAATGACTGTTATTTTCACACCAGGCCACACGCCCGGTCATATCAGTTTGTACCACCAAAAGAGTAAAACACTGATCGCAGGAGATGCACTTGTGGCAGCGGACGGAGCGCTCCTTCCCCCCAGTCCCCGGACGACACTGGATATGACAACAGCTCTACAATCGATAAAAAAATTTACGAAATACGATATTGACACAGTGATTTGTTACCATGGCGGCGTGTTCAAAGAAAATGTGAATAAACGGCTCGCAGAACTTGCAGACACCCAGTGATTGCACTGAACAATTATAAATGGTAGAAGGGGCACCTGCGACGGTGCCCCTTTTTCTATTTTTCTGATTGAGTCCCGCACCCACAATCTTGACCTAAACCGGCTTCATCAACTATATCCAGAATCGATTATACGCTCAACGTTGGATGAACAGCATCCCCGCCAATGATTCGATCTGCAAATTTTGCAGAATCAGAAGACGTAACGCTGTCTCCATCAATAATCCTATCCGCCACTTTTACAAAATTAGAAGACGTAATGCTGTCTCCGTCAATAATCCTATCCGCCACTTGATTTAAAGTTAAAGAACTTGGGGTAAAGAAAAACAGATAACTAAACACAACAGCAATGAATAAAGTCGATTTAAGTTTCATACTTTTTCCCCTCTTTCATCATTTTTCGTATGGATAGGTTTAGTTCATAATACTTAACAGCCCTTTCAGTATCTCCCACTTTTTGAAAGTGACGTGCAAAATCAACAGAATAATCTTCAATGTCAGGATACAAATTTAATTCTTTTAAAGTCGAAAATTCATGATCAATTACTAATTTGTCTCCAAAACCAGGCAACAATTCTCTTATAAGATTTAATTTGGCAATAAACTCTGTGTCATTCCATTGAGAAGCTTGTTTTATCCCCTCCTTATAAGCTGATTCTGCTTTGTCTCGCAAACCTCTTTTGACGTAAGACTCCATCAGATTAAACAAGGTTTTTGAAACATAGCGATCATTGAGCGCCTGAAACAACGAATACGCTTTTTTTATATAAGGTTCAGCCTCTTGATAAAGTGATTGCAGGTTGTAACCGATGCCGATGTTGAGACTGACAATTGCATCAAGCCGTCTATCCTTGGCAATTATGGATAGCTTGCTTGCTTTCACAAAAGTACTTATAGCTTCATCAAATTGATATTGATCCAAAAGGTTTCCTGCCACGATAAGCTCAGAAAAAAATACTTGTCTTGAATAATCAGGATGTTTGTTATAAATTTTCAATGCCATTTTAGCATACGCAATCGACAGGCCAGTGTATTGCATCCTATAATAAACCTGCGATAATTTATAAAAACATGTAGCTTTTTCTATTTCGTCATTTAACTGATTAACTTTTTCCTCGGCTACTTTGTAATAAGAAATGGCTGATGAATAATTATGGTTTTTAAATTCATACATGCCCTTAAAGAATGAATAATAGTAGCTCAGAATCCCGGTTAAATGATCTTTCCTGTTTTCCAGCTTTTGAAGCGCATCGGTGATATTTTCATGACGTTCAACGTTCTGATCGTTTAACCGTGCACGGAAATCAAGCAGTGAATAATACAATAAAACGTTTTGGTCCTCTTCCATATGCTGTAGCAAGTTCTTAATCTCATTCTGAAGTGAGTGAGATTTCTCCAGATCATAATTTTGAATAACCTTGTACCATTCATTCAGTTTTTCAGCAACATCGATTGATGAAATCTTAATATTTGTCGCTCCCCTCTCAGCACATTTTCATAATACAGCAAAATTTTTAAAATGTTTGTCGGATTTTGTCATCCTTCTTAATTTATTCTGAAAAAATGTGCAAACAAGACAACTAATATGGGCACTACTATTTTTATCTTCGATTAAGTTAGATCGATGTTGATGGATTCTAATTGTTTAAATCAATTTCTCCTCACAATCCTATGAAGCTAGCTATATTATCAATCAATACTTCATCACTTCATCAATTAATCCTATTGTTACTTTTCTTCTCCCAGTTTCACAATCGTTCTTCCCCGCGCCTCGCCCTTAAGCAAAATAGGAAGAATATCCGGAAGCTGTTCAAGCGTTACCTCGTTTTGGACGAAGTTTTCCAAATGTAATGGTTTAAATTCTCCAGCCAGACGGTGCCAGATTCTCCGTCTTGTTTCCATGGGACAGTAAACAGAATCGATGCCTAATAAGCTTATCCCCCGCAAAATGAACGGAAATACTGTTGTCGGTAGTTTAGTGCCGGCTGTCAATCCACTCACTGCGACTGAACCGCCATATTGAATTTGACTAAGCAGTGCGGCAAGCGGTTCACCGCCAACCGGATCAACGGCGGCAGCCCATTTTTGCTTTTTTAATGCTTTTAATGTACCATCATAAATTTCACCACGATTAATCACTGTTTGTGCGCCGATATTTTTCAGGAAGTCATATTCGGCCTCTTTCCCTGTACTTGCCTCAACATGATAGCCACCAGCCGAAAGAATTGAAACAGCAAAGCTTCCAACGCCTCCGGTTGCTCCTGTGACAAGCACTTTGCCTTTTCCGGGTGTTACGTGATTTTCTTCAAGGCGCTGAACGGACAAAGCGGCCGTAAAACCGGCTGTACCGATAATCATTGCTTCTCTGAGTGAAAGACCTTCTGGAAGCGGCACAATCCAATCCGCCGGAATACGTGCAAGCTCACTGTAACCGCCAAAGTGGGAAACGCCTATCCCGTAGCTGGTTGCAATAACCTTGTCACCTTCTCTAAAACGGGAATCCTCTGATGATAGAACAATTCCTGCTAAATCAATGCCCGGCACAAAAGGATAAGATGTCACAATATGACCGTCAGGAATGGCAGCAAGGCTGTCTTTATAGTTCACTCCGGAGTAGCAAACACGTATAAGTACCTCCCCCTCCGGCAAGTCGTTCACAGTCAGCTTTTGAACGTTTATAGAAAATTGTTCTCCTTGCTTATTTACCACGAGCGCATGAAATTGTTTTATCATCCTAAGTCCCCCTTGCCAGATAGCAACCATCATTTTTTTCCGTTTTTCATTGAACCACTGCCTAAGTTAGCTGTTTTAGCAATGTAGCGGGCATGATTCCTGCATATAAAAAACGCCGATCCCACAAACTTATAACATTAAATCACCATTTTAAATAAACACAGAAATAATCACCACAGCCCAAAAAACTGCAAAAAAGATCCAGAAAGATCCTAAGCTATACCCCTCATTTCTTCTTAAGTACCCAAGCCTTTCATCTCTATCAGGTATTGATTTGCGCAACTCAGCTACCTTTTTCACTGCCCTATTTAAATAAATGTAATTCGCACAAATTGTAAACGCTAAGTCAACTCCAAGATCAACAGCGTTAATAATAGATGTAACCACAAAGTCAGTGGGTATAAGATTAACTACTGTTGTCATTGCGAAATAAACGTATACCCAAATATACATACGTCTATAAGCACCCCAAAAAATATTTACAAAACAAGCTGGCCAATGCCAAGATGCTATACTGTTCCGTCTACTCATACTGATCCAGCGCTTTTCATAAACATCCCTGTTGCGCCCAACATATGTTAGGATTTCTTCCTTTAAATCGTCAGCAAAATCCTCGAACTTAATTATATTCACCGCTCTAATCCCCCCAGATACATTCCTGTATTATCAATCTCAGTCGTCTTCTACTTTAATTGATTCAAAGAAATATTGACCTTATATCGTCCATAAGCCAGTAATTCCGTAAAAAAGTCATTCATTTCGTCGGGTGAAAAATGCGCAATCAGGAGATAACACCCATCTCCAGAAATCTTGTGTACCGATTCAACATTTGGCTTCGAAACCATCTTATTTTCAAAAGCCCTGTACTCCTGTGTATCCATATACACAGTAATAAACTCAGTATGTCTGTATGCTACATCCACAGTGAATTTCCTGATGTATTTTTCTTCAATGAGTCGCTCAACACGTGCTCCAATAGCCTGACCTGTCATATGTATTTCTCTCCCAAGGTTCTTCCAGGTCACACGACTATTTTCCTTTAATTTATTAACTATTTTACTATCTATTTCATCCAAATCGATCCATCCTTTCATAGTGAAAATGATTCATCAGAATCTTTTTCATAAACGTCTTCTTTTTCAATCGATTAATCGTTATCCTACTAATATCAATTATAAAGGAGGCTCACCATGAGAGAAGCATTAATCGTCATTGATGTACAAAATGATTATTTTGAGGGAGGGGCTTTCCCCCTTTATCAACCGGAAAAAGCACTGGCGAATATTCTTGTACTGTTAAAAAAGTATACGAAAGAAGACCGTCCCGTATATTTCATTCAGCATATCAGCAAATCTAAAGAAGCTGCTTTCTTTCTTCCTGATACGCGTGGTGTTCACCTGCATTCATCACTTAAACCTTTTTTATTGTCTCATAATGCCTATACGATTGAAAAAACCTATCCAAACAGTTTTTTGCAAACTGATCTTCAAGATAAATTGCAGGAACAGAAAATTGATCGACTTGTCATATGTGGTATGATGACGCATATGTGCGTTGACTCGACAACGAGGCAGGCTAGCGAACTAGGCTACAATATTAAAGTGATTTCTGATGCGTGTGCAACACGAGATCTCTCATTTGATAAAATCACAAACTCTGCCATAAACGTTCAAAATGCCTTTCTTTCTGCATTATCAAGTTTCTCAAAGGTTGAATCGACAGCAGCCTATTTATCGTAAATAGATTTCATATTTATATCATCAAATACGGTCATTGACTCTAAAGCATGGCTGTAATTACTCTATCACTGGGATTTTTATTACAATAGGCTTTATGATATTATGGCATTTTATAGTACTAATTAGTAATCTACGATGGGAGATAATAAGCATGGAAAAGACAGCATTAATCGTTATTGACTTGCAGATAGGCGTTCAATCTGAAACTGCCCCGCTTTATAACTTGGCTAATGTAATTGACGGGGTTAATCAAAGAATTCGTTTATTTAGAGAAGAAAACAAACCGGTCATTTTTGTTCAACATAACGACAGTGACTTAATTCTCAATTCTCCAGAATGGCAGCTTTTCCCGAAACTGGATTGTAAGGATACTGATATCTATGTCAACAAAACGCATGCAAATTCATTTTACAAGACCAATTTGAATGATATACTCACAAAATTAAATATTAATAAGCTTGAAATTTGTGGTGCACAAACTGAATATTGTATTGACACGACTATTAGAATGGCTCATGGACTGGGTTATCATTTATTTATGAAAAAGGGCTTAACTACCACCGTTAACAATGATCTCCTGGGAGCAAAAACAATCATTGCACACCATGAGAATATATGGAATAATCGATTTTTAACTTTTTTATGATTTAAATCATTTGGAAGCAAGTGAAAACAAAGACTGTCTTCCAGAGTAGCGTGGCAACGGCCAGCACCAGCTCAATAACGGTAATGATTACCAGCGATCCGCCGCATTCAGATTGGTCTTCATCTGGTGAGCTTAAGCTAAACCGTCAAAAGTTTGCAGCGCATAGGTCGCCGGAAAAACAAGGCCGCCCGAGACCGGAAATATCATACCGGTGAGCAGCAGCGACGGCAGAAAGATAATCCCGCCCGAAAAAAGATCACGTCGATATACTGACGGACAAAGTTTCCAAAGTGCTCGTCGGGAACTATTCCACAATCTATTACACCAAGCGCTGCGGCGCAAATGGTAAAATTCAAAAAGATGCCATCTTTTTTACTTTACGATTATTTTGAGCCCAGTTCGATTGACTTTATGAAAACCCGTCCTGACTAATTCAAGCTTCAGATTATCCATAACTGATTGTTTTCTCCTTATCGAAGCCGAAAAACCAAATGATGAAAGCCAGGTGACTCTTGTGAACTGGAGAGAAGTTAAAGATCATACGGGTATTAAAAATCTGCTAGACACGTTTGATGGATTCCACGATAGCTGTTTAAAAGAGTTATATATGTGGAACGAAAGCTATGTTGACGAGCATTTATCGATGAGTATGTCCACAGATCTTGATACGAATGTCAGAATCCTTTTCCAAAGACAGTTTCATCATCCTTCCGCGATTGAAATGCTTTTTGAAGGCGTCATTCAATGCCATATCATTCCCGCTCCGATCAATTATGATTGCATCATTTCTGAAGCAACAGTCATAAAACATGAGGGCCTTTTTTATTGGGTTGATGACACTGATTGGAAGCCTGAAGATGCTGCTTATCGTTCTGCCAGCTGGATTTCATCAAAGGCTCTAAAGTGGCGTGATGTCAGTTCATGGATGGGAAAGCAAAACAGATATGGTGTGATCAACCAGGATTAAAGGGCTGTGCAAATCAACAGCATACAAAAAAGTACGGCAGGCTGGCTGATAAGTGACCCAAATCGGCCGATAATGGTGAACGTCCTGCCAATCATTTCGTTCCATCAGCTGGTCATTACGCATCATTATGATTTTCTTTATTAAAGAGTAGAGGAGCAGAAGATCCTTCAGTAAATCTGAGGGTGAATAATGGAATGATTACATGAGCAATAACTTTGTTGCTCAGGGGATGGTTTTATGAAAAAGATTATTCCTAATAAAATACATATTATCGGCTCCGTTGGAAGCGGGAAAACAACGTTAGCGCGAAATCTTTCACATCAGTTTAATATTCCGTTTTATGAATTAGATAATGTGATTTGGACGAGAAATGTATCTGGAGATATACGGAGAACGGACGAGGAAAGAGACAAACTTTTGAGTGCAATCATTCGTTCTGATACTTGGATTATAGAAGGGGTTCATTTTCATAACTGGATATTCCCAAGTTTTGATCATGCTGACTTGATTATATTTTTAGATACAGTTTATTCGAAAAGGAAATTTAGAATCATAAAGCGATTTATCCGTCAAAAATTTGGATTTGAAAAAGCAAACTATAAACCAACTTTTAAACTATTTAAGGATATGTTTAAATGGAATGCAACTTTTGAAAGTCAAACCAAACCAGAACTGAAAAATATGTTAAGTCAACGATATAAAGACAAGACGATAACTTTAAGAGATGACATTGATATCCATAAATTCTTTAACTAAAGAGGTTTTGGGACAACCTTCTGCCATGTCTTACGCAGTAAAAACGAATTTTACTGAGCTAACAGAATAAATAAAGAGAGGTATCTATCTATAGACAAATACCCCTCCAGTTTCAATTTTTATGATTTCGTGCAACAATGAGGAAGCGATGCTCATTGGTTTGCACATATCCTTGCTGCTCTATTTGTTTGTGCAGAGAATAGAGTGTGTCAAAACAGCGTTCCACAGAAAATCCAGGAAATTCCCATGAAATGATCTTAGCATAGTAGACTAGAGCCCCCACATCATAAAAGCGCAAATAAGGGAAACTTTCATAGTGTTGCTCCATTTCAAAACCCGCTTTTTCAAAATCTCCAGCAACTTGCTTTAAAGTATTATGCGGATAGGGACGGTGATACTCTGGAATTAATAATTTGGATAAATCATAGTTGTTATCCGCACCAACCTGTTTCGTAATAAACAAACCGTTAGGCTTCAGTGTCCTTTTAATGTCACGAACATTTATTCCAGCATGTTGGTTGATAATGACATCAAATGCATGATCCTGACATGGAATATCCGCTTCATGATCACTCTTATAAATGTGTATACCTAATGGTTCCAGATGTTTTTCAATTAACTGCACATTAGGGGGCCATGCCTCTGTAACTGACGTTTTTTGATACGGATGATGCAAAGAAAGCAAGAACTCCCCGCCACCCGTTCCGATATCAAGCAACTGATCATTGGGATTTAAATGGGCTAATACTATTTCTCGATAGTTCCATGGCAAATTCTCACTTTTCCATCTTCCTCTAAGATGCGAAAAATCCCATCCATGAAAATCAGCTTGTTCTTCCTGTTGCCACAATCTTTTTAAAGTATGTTTATCCATAACTACGCCTCCGCTTCGTATTGATCACACGGAACGGTGCAGTTAACTGCTCACACGTTTTTATTCTTTTCTACATTACTCGATTCAGTCTGTAAGCAGATTAAATTAACTGCACCGAGTAGCTACCTAGTTTTAATCTCATTTGACAACCTCCCATTTCATGATCATAGTAACATATTATTCATCCTGTATATCTCTACGATTGGAAAAGTTATTTTTTTGATTGTCTGTTCAGACGATCAATTTCCTCGTCAATTTTAGAATGATCAATTGGGGCAAACAGAGGTTCCGCCTTTTCAGGTATTTGTTCCGGGCAATCGATCATTTTCCACACAAATGGATTCAGATGAAGGTATCGACCAAGCTTCTCACTGGAAAACGGAAGAAAGGGGGAAAGTAGTTGAGCAAGATTGGCAAGACTGAAAAGACAGGTATTCAGCGTCTGATAAGCGCTCACTTTATTGATGTGAACCATATTCCATGGCTGTTTTTCATCGAAATATTTATTTAGCCTTCTTATAAACGAGAACAGATCATTCAGTGCTTCTTTAATTTGTGTTTGTTCAATCAGACGGCCTGTTTGCGCATAAATCTCTTCTACAGATTGTCTCATCTCCGGATCGACACTGCTCTTTCTAATCTTAAAGTCGTCTAATTTCTCAATGAATTTCAGTGTTCGATTGACCAAGTTTCCATAGGCACCCAGAAGCTCTCCATTATGGCTCTCTATAAACGCACGCCATGAAAAATCTGCATCATGCGACTCTGGCGCATTGATCAGCATGAAATAGCGGATACTGTCGGCATCGTAGCGGGAAAGGATATCGGGAATCCAAACAGCCCAGTTACGGCTTGTTGAGAGCTTCTTTTTTTCAAGGGTAACATATTCATTGGACACAAGGTGTGTTGGCAGTGCCTTTTTCCCAAGGCACAATAAGATTGCGGGCCAGATAATCGTATGGAATGGAATATTGTCCTTTCCCTGAACATAATAAGAAATGGTCCTTTCATCCCAAAACTCAGAGATATCATGACCCGTTTCCTGTGCCCAGCACTCACTCGCCGAATAATAGCCGGATACCGCTTCAATCCAAACATAGACTTTCTTGTCCTCAAACCCCTTGACCGGGACGGGCACCCCGACCGGCAGGTCACGAGTCACCGCGCGATCCTGCAAACCTTCATCCAAGTAACGCCGGGTCAGCTGAATGGCATTCTCCCGCCAGTCTCCTTTCTCCTCTGCCTTTGCCAATAGTTGTCTGAGCTGCGGTTCAAACTGACTTAAGGCAAAATACAAATGACTGACATTGCGAAGTTCGGGTGTATGGCCGCATATCTTACATGTTGGCTGCAGTAAATCAGTCGGATCAAGAATTGTTGAGCAAGCCTCGCACTGATCTCCACGGGCGTGAGCACCGCAGTGCGGACAGACTCCTTCTACATAGCGGTCAGGCAGGAACTGCTGACAGTGTGTACAGTACATTTGTTTCGTTTCCTTGAGGTAAATATAGTGATGATCATACAGCTGTTTGAAAATCTGCTGCACAATCCTGTGGTGAAGCGGTGTATCCGTTCGTGTATAGCAATCATACGTGAAACCCAGTTTTTCAAAACACGCCGCAAAGGATTGATGGTATCGATCAGCAATCACTTTCGGCGAAACACCCTCCTGCCTCGCCCGAATCGTAATAGGTGTGCCATTACAGTCGCTGCCAGATACGTACAGTACTTTTTCTCCTTTCAAACGATAGTAGCGAGCAAGACAATCTCCCGGAAGTAAGCTGGACAAATGCCCCAGATGAAGTTCACCATTGGCATACGGCCAAGCTCCTGCGATTAATACAGCCATTTCTCATTCCTCCTTAATTAAAGGCTCTGTTAAAACTCAATGTTGATTTTGCTGCTCCGCGGATCGCCCGCAGCAAGCGAGCATCAGGGGCGAAAGCAGCAGCAAGTGTAACATAATTAAAAAATCCCCGTCCTTCTGCAATTTGCAAAAGGACGGGGATGTTATCCACGTGGTACCACCTGATTTTACCGGCAATTCACACTGCCGACCTTGAAAGTACAGGCATTTGAATACCTAATACTCGGGTTTTGCTAACGGAAACCACTCCGTCATCTCTAGCCATGCTCATTAATACATGGTTCAATTTGACCGCTCAGAGGCCATCTTTCAGCGTATGGACTTTGCTTCTCTCACCAAATTGAAGCTCTCTGTGGAAAGTCATACTGCCTACTTCTTCTCGTCATTGCCAAGATCTTAATTTGTATTCAATTATAGTCACCACGTGATTGGAATGCAACGCCGGTTTCATACCCTGTATTCTTAGCAGGGCTGAGCAAGGTTTTCGTCCCTCAAATTTTAGTTATTTTTTAACCGTCCGCTAAATTCATAAATCACTGCTTCATATGGGCGTAACAATAAATGATCCAAATCTCTTGACGAGTCCGGATAATTACTGATCAAGATGCTGATGTCTTCTTTCTTTATTCCTGCTGAATAACGAAAGTCCGCCGGCTTTTCATAAAAGTTGCAAACAATGAGGAGTATCTGATCATCCATGATACGTTTATACGCGTAGACTTGAGTGTTGTCATGGTCCACCAATTCGTATCTGCCTTTGATCAAAATATCATTTTTCTTCCTCAGTGCAATCAGCTTTTGATAATGAAAAAAAACTGAGTCAGGGTCGGCAAGGCTTTGCTCGACATTGACCTTGCGATAATTTAGATTGACTTTCATCCAGGGCTGGACTGTTGAAAAGCCGGCATTTTCGCTGGCATTCCATTGCATCGGGGTTCTTGCATTATCCCTAGCCTTCATATGAATCGATTGCATGATTTCCTCTTCAGAAAATCCGGATGCGATCCGTTCCTTATACATATTCTGCGTTTCGATGTCCGGATAATCATCAATCGACTCAAAGTCCGCATTGGTCATTCCAATTTCCTCACCCTGGTAAATAAAAGGTGTTCCCTTCATGCCATGCAATAAGGTCGCAAGCATCTTTGCCGACAATTCACGATATTCGCGACTATTGCCCCATCGTGACACAATGCGCGGCAAGTCATGATTATTCCAGAATAAGCTGTTCCAACCATCTTCAGAAAAAGAGTTCTGCCATTTGCTCAGTACATCTTTCAAATCGATCAAGACTAATTTTTTTAAATCCCATCTGTGCTTGCCCGGCTGTTTATCCAAATTCATATGTTCAAATTGAAACACCATATTTATCTCTTTACGTCCTGCATCCGTATAGAGGTGGCCGATCTCCGGCGTTGCTCCCCATGTTTCACCTACAGTGACCAAGTCCGCTGGGCCAAAAGTATGCTCATTCATTTCTCTGAGATAATGATGAAGCTTTGGTCCATTTTCTTTAATTTTTTTATCCGGGTTCTTCCCAATCAGGTCGATGACATCCATTCTGAAACCGCCGATACCCTTTTCAATCCAAAAATTCATCATACTATAGATATCCCGGCGCATGTCCGGATTCTCCCAATTCAGATCCGGCTGTTGTTCACTGTAGAAATGCAAGTAATATTGCTTTGTCTTTTCGTCATAGGCCCAGGCAGATCCGCCGAAATTCGATGTTAAATCGTTGGGCTGATCTCTCCAAATATAGTAATCCCGATGCGGATTGTCTTTCGATTTTCTGGATTCGACGAACCATGGATGCTGATCGGAAGTATGATTGACTACCAAATCAATCATAATTTTAATGCCCCTTGCCTTACTTTCTCTTATAATGGTATCCATGTCGTCCATGGAACCGTACAGCTTAGAAATTTGGTAATAGTCGCTGATATCATAACCATTGTCTACTTGCGGAGATTCATAAACCGGACACAGCCAGATTACATCTGCGCCAAGCAATTTTATATAATCTAATTTCTGAATGATCCCGTTAAGATCGCCGATGCCATCATGATTGCCATCTAAGAAACTTTTGGGATAGATTTGATAGACAACACTCTTCTTCCACCAATCGTTCTTCATGACTAAGCTCCTTTACATCCATTCATCCCTTGAATTTGTTCTTGGTAATTCATTGATAAATCCGACTGGATCATTGATCCAACTGGTTTTATGAAAACAGCTACCTTCTTCTAAATTGCCAAATGTAGCTTCGAAAATCTCCTTTTTCATCAGGAACGATTATGCCGGTGTTCATGAGCTCGTCACCGCCAAATACATCTCCATTGGCAAGATTCTCATATAAAGCATCTGAATCGAGACCACGGAACGTAAACGAGTGGAGCACATGTGATGGATCGGCGAGCACTTTAAAGAAAAAACCAATTGCTTCCGACTGATCGGGAGCGACAAAACACCAAGCCGCAAACTTCTCTTTAAACGGATTTTCGATTCTGTAAAAGTCCCCAAATTGAATTAAAGGACGAATTTTTTTATAAAAGGCTACTTGTTTAGCAACTTCCTCTTTGTCTTCAGCGGCCATTTTCGTGAGATCCAGTTCATAACCAAAGTTGCCTGACATCGCAACATGCCCACGCATATCCAGCGAGGTCAAGCGTTCAACTTGATGATTTGGCGAAGCTGAAACATGGGCACCCATCGCGATGGCAGGATAAACGACGCTCGTTCCGTATTGAATCTTCATCCTGCAGATCGCGTCCGTATTGTCACTTGTCCAAGTCTGAGGCATGTAATAGAGCATCCCCGGATCGAAGCGTCCACCACCGCTGGAACAACTCTCAAAAAGAATATCAGGAAAAGCATTTGTGAGTTCGTCGATCAGTTCGTATAGTCCAAGCATGTAGCGATGTGCTGTCTCCCGTTGTCGTTCTGCGGGCAAAATAGCTGAACCGATTTCTGTCATATGCCGATTCATATCCCATTTTAAATAATTAATTTCCGCATTTGAGAGAACAGCTTTTATTGCATGATATAGGTAATCACGGACATCCGCTCGTGATAAATCAAGGACGAGCTGATCACGGCTTAGCGATCGTGGGCGATTTGATACATGAAGGCACCAGTCAGGATGTGTACGGTATAGGTCGCTGTCAGGAGAAACCATTTCCGGCTCAAACCATAAACCAAACTGAAGCCCCATCTGATGAATCTGCTGGGATAACCAGCTAAGCCCATGGGGTAGTTTGTGCCGGTCGACGACCCAATCGCCAAGCGAGCTGCTCTCGTTATCACGATGACCGAACCAACCATCATCGAGGACGAATAATTCAATACCAACCTGGCTTGCTTCTTTGGCAATGTCCAGCAATTTTTGCTCATTGAGTTTGAAATAGGTCGCTTCCCAATTATTAATCAAAATCGGGCGTAACCGATCACGGTATGTTCCGCGCGCGAGCCGTGAGCGATACAGTCGATGGTAAGTTTGTGACATGCCGCTGAGTCCCTGACAGGAATGAACCATAACCACTTCAGGCGCCTGAAATGATTCTCCAGGATTCAGCTGCCATGCAAAATCGAACGGATTAATGCCGATTGACGCGCGTACTGTCCGGTATTGATCTACTTCAATTTGTGCGGAAAAGTTACCACTGTAAACCAGGCTGAATCCAAACACCTCGCCATATTCCTCATCTGCATGTTTGCGCATTAATGCGAAAAATGGATCATGCTGTGGACTGCTGGCACCACGTGAACTTGTAATAACCTGTGTTTCCTCAAAGAGCGGATGCCGATTTATTTTCCGTTCATCATTATGCGTCCCATAGAACGTCAGGCTATCAAAACGATCATCTGGAAAATCGACACTGGCGCTCAACACACGCAACAAACGAAGTGGCGTCTGTCCTTTATTTTCGATTCGAACTGATCTTGTGATCACGTCAAAATCACGAAAAGAGGAATAAGTGAGAACCACGGAAAGTCCCGTCACCTGATCCTGTAGGACGAGATCTAGTGATTGTGCTTCCTGATCATCCTCAACATAAGTCGCCGGAAGTCCGGACAATTTTTTCTTTCCTTCATAGACACGGTGTCCGGTATAACGCAGATCTGTTACTGTCGCCCCATTTTCCTGCTGCACTTGATAAGCAGGATGCGATAATCGCCATTTCCATAAGCCGGATATTCCATTGGCAATGTGCTCAGAGTAAATTCTTTTTTTTCTGTATCTGCATAGGGTGCAAAAGATCTTGGAGCATATATTATTGGGCGGCTTTCCCGATAGGTCTGAATTTTTTTCCCCAATAAAGATGCAGTAAATATCCGTTTACAATCTGTATGACATAGCTTGTATTTCCCGTTTGCAAATGAAAAATATGACGTTGTGTATCACAGTCAATCAAACGATATACCTCCATATATGATTCTTTTAATGGACATCTTTCTCCACCAACTTTTTCCACAACTCAGTTCCGTTAATCCGTTCAGCCCTCGAGTTTTTTCTTGGCAAGCAATAAACCACCGATGATACCTGCCTGATTGTTGAGACCGACAGGCTGGATATACATTTCCAAATCAGGGACTTCAACATAGTCGTTGAGCATAGCATGAAATTCGTTTCTGATTAATTTGAATATCTGTTTCTGTTTCATGAGACCGCCACCAAGAATAATACGCTCAGGCCGTAAAATTAAGGTGTAGCTGATCAGTGCCTGAGCCAGATAATAAGCCTCTAATTCCCATACGAAAGATTGGTCGGCAAGTTCAACGCCCTTCTTGCCCCAGCGCTTCTCGACAGCCGGACCCGAAGCCATACCCTCAAGACAGTTTTTATGAAAAGGACAAATTCCTTCAAATCGATCTTCGGGATGGCGCTTAATGAATACATGCCCCATCTCAGGGTGGCTGAATGCACTTAGAATCTGTCCATTATTTATAAATCCTCCACCGATACCAGTACCAATTGTAAGGTAGAGGCAACTTGTGATCCCGCGCGCATTTCCTAACAAATATTCACCGTAGCCCGCTGCATTGACATCCGTTGTCCATGCAATCGGCACATTGAATTTTTGCTTTAAGGATCCGACAAAATTATAATCTCGCCAAAACGATTTGGGTGTCGACGTAATAGATCCAAAAGTCTCTGATTTTTCATCGACATCAATCGGTCCAAAAGATCCGACACCAATCGCATCTATTTGATAACGAGAAAAGAAGTTAAAAATCTGTTCCATAGTTTCATCGGGTTTTGTGGTCGGAACGGTCACTGTATCGATAATGTCCATTTGTTCATCACCCACTGCGGCAATGAACTTTGTTCCACCCGCTTCTATTGAACCTAATAACATGCGATCCACTCCTAAAAAATTGTCAACTAATAATCAACATACATGCTCTTTTTTACTTTGCAGTCACAGCAATTAATGGGCTTGCCGGCGCAACATGTTCATGCGTAATGCGTTCAACCGAAGCGTACTCTGCCGTATTCGTAATGACTGTGATGACAGCCGGATCGTAACCAAGTGCTTTAATCTTGTCTAAGTCAAAATGGCATAGTTGATCACCTTTGCGTATCTGTTGATCCTTCTTAACGAAGCTTTCAAAATGTTCACCATTTAAATTCACTGTATCAATTCCAATATGGATAAGTACTTCGGCCCCACTGTCTGTTTTAATGCCATAGGCATGATGTGTCGGATACGCCACGGTCACCACACCGTCGCACGGCGCATAAACATCCCCGTTTTCTGGAATGATGGCGGCACCTCTTCCCATAAATTCAGAGGAGAATACCTTGTCATTCACTTCTTTAAGACTGTGCGGGTCACCGGATACCGGTGCATAAACGATTTCGTCAAGAAGTTGAGTGCCTGCTGCCAACGATTCAATATCTTCTTCGGTCGATACTTGCGGATGGCTGCCCTCTGCGGCAGTCTCTGTTACCATGACACGCTTTCCGTAAATAAATGTGGAGAAAAAAGCAATAACAAAGCTAATCAATGCACTGAAAAGAAACGCGGTGATCGACTGTGACCGGATACAGATGAACCCGATTACACTTGCCGGTCCCATAGAAACAGATAGGACATGAAACAAGCCAATAAATATTGACGCAACGCCTGAGCCAATCATGGCACAAACAAATGGATATTTTAGTTTCAAATTAACACCAAAAATGGCGGGTTCGGTAATGCCCAGCATGGCCGAAATACTTGAAGAAGACGCAAGACTTTTCTGTTTTTTATTTTTCGTGATAAAGAACACTGCAAGGCACGCTGCGCCTTGAGCAATATTGGCCATTGATGCAATCGGAAAGATGAACGAACCGCCGGTTTTTGCTATATCCGCGAGCAATGTCGTCTCAATTGCTGGGAAGCTCTGGTGCAGTCCTGTAATGACAATCGCTGAATAAAAGGTACCGAAAACGAGCGTACCAATAGGTCCTGTCGTGTTGTACAGCCACATAATCCCTGTTGTCAAACCGTTGCTGACTTCACGCATTACAGGGCCGACTAAGATAAAGGTTAAAAAGCCGGTAATGATAATGGCAAGCATTGGCGTGAATGTGAAATCGAACGCCTTTGAAATGCGTTTGTGAAAGAATTGTTCCAACTTTGCCAGAATAAAAGAGACAACCAGCACAGGAAGAACCGAACCTTGATAACCCGCCTGTGCAACATGCAGTCCAAAAAGATTCCAGTAAGCAAGCTTTCCGGAAGCTGCCGCTGTTGCTACCTCATATCCGCTAGTAAGCGCGGGATGAACCATAATCATGGCCATTGCTGCGCCTAAATAAGGATTTCCGCCAAAGCGTTTCGTTGCCGAAAACCCAACCAAAATCGGCAAAAAGATAAACGGAGCTGCAGACATCGTATTAATGAAGTCGGCAATACCCTTTAGTCCCGGATAAATTTCGACAATTGATTTAGCGGTAAAAAGATGTTCCGCAGTAAGCACATTATTGAGAGCCATGAGCAGGCCGCCGGCAACCAGCGCTGGAATAATCGGGACAAAAATATCCGATAAAACTTTGATAAATTGCATAAATATATTTCCCTTAGGACCGCTAAACGCCTGGTTGACATCTTCCTTAGTCATATCTGGCAAACCTGCTAACTTAATCAGTTCATCGTACACTTTATCAACGTCTCCGGGGCCGATAATGATTTGAAACTGGCCATTTGTCTTGAATGTCCCTTTAACATCGGGGTGTTCATCTAATGCTGTTTGATTTATCTTCGACTCATCCTTGATTACAAGACGCAGCCTGGTGGCACAGTGCGCAGCTGCCTGAATATTTTCCTTGCCACTGAGGGCAGTCAATACATCTTGAGCAACTTTTACATGGTTCATTTTGTACACCCTTTCAAAAATCGTTTCATTTTTTGCAAGCGCTTTATTATTAATATACGCTCATTTTCTTATATGTCAATCGTACGTCATAAAATTATTTAAATCCATCTTAATATGCTTTATAAATTGTGTTTATTAATGCTATACGTTTGACACATATTTAGATAGGGAGTAAATTAACATTTAAGATAGCGTTTTCTTCATAAGTGGAGGTCCTTTAAAAATGGAATGGGACAGAGCAAAAAGATATAAACGATTTGCGGATTGGTCACAACAAGAAAAAGACGATTTATTGAATAAAGTACAGCACTCCCCTTGGCGAGTGGACATTCATATCCAGCCAAAAAGCGGATTGCTGAACGATCCCAATGGCTTTTCTTACTACAATCAAAAGTGGCATCTCTTTTATCAAAATTATCCGATGGGCCCGGTTCACGGACTGAAAGCTTGGTATCATCTCACTTCAGAAGATCTAACCCATTGGCATGAAGAAGGGCTGGCGATGATTCCGGATAACGAGTTTGACAGCCATGGCTGCTACTCAGGATCCGCACTTCCGGTAGGTGACAAGCTATTTATTATGTACACTGGAAACGTCCGCGATAAGAATTGGGAAAGATACCCTTATCAGTTAGGCGCCTGGATGAATAAAGACCTGCGCATTGAAAAGATAAAGAGTCCATTGATCGCTTCTCAGCCGAAAAACTATACGGATCATTTCAGAGATCCTCAAGTTATTCGCTACAATAGGGCGTACTACGCGCTCATCGGAGCTCAGAACACTCAGCTTAAGGGCGAAATTTTACTCTACAAATCAGCCAATTTAAGCAATTGGATATTTTTAGGCCCATTGACATTCGCCAAACAATCATTAGGTTTTATGATTGAGTGTCCAAATCTTGTTTTTGTTGATGGGGTGCCGCTCCTTATTTTTTGCCCGCAAGGTCTAAATAAAAATGTTCTAGACTATCAAAATATCTATCCCAATGTATATCTGATCGGCAATCATTTTGATCCCGACCATGCTGTATTTGACTCAGAACAGACGATACACAATCTGGATGAAGGTTTTGATGTGTATGCGACTCAGGCAATGAATGCCCCTGATGGCCGAGCATTGGCCGTCAGCTGGATTGGACTGCCGGAAATTGATTATCCGACCGATCAGTACGGCTGGGCACATTGCTTAAGCCTTGTGCGGGAATTAACGATCAAAGACGGCAAACTCTATCAAAGTCCGGTTAAAGAAACCGCTTCGCTGCGCACAAAACATGTTCAACTCGAAGGCCAGTTGGATCATCAATTAACAACGATTATGCATGACTGCGATCGTGCATACGAGTTGGATATTCAATTAAGAGGCGAAGGCAGCGGCAAATTGGCTTTAGCTGACGACGGCTTTAACGCTCTTGATCTTCTATTTGATTTTGAAACGGGCACACTTACACTGGATCGGGGACATTCCGGAGTTCCATTCGCCGAAGAATACGGGGCCACAAGAACCACAACCATTCCCGCAAACGGCCAGATCAATCTCCATATTTTCATTGACAACTCTGTAGCTGAAATTTATGTGAATCATGGTCGCAAAGTACTGACGTCCCGCTTTTTCCCAAAAGATCGCCAAACGCAGATTTCTTTGGAGACAAACAACCATTTAGTTTATAATTGTGATTATTGGAGTCTATTAAACGGAAAAGGATAAATTAGATTGAAGCCCAAACTAAACGATGTCGCAAGAGAAGCCGGCGTTTCTCCGACAACTGTATCCCGCGTGATTAACAATCATGGTTATCTCAGCGAAGAAACAAAAAATAAGGTGTTTCAAGCAATGAAACGGCTCAATTATCAGCCCAACTCCATTGCTCGCTCACTTCACGGTAAGCAGACCAATTTAATTGGCGTGCTCTTTTCTTCTGTTAGCAATCCTTTTTTTGGAGAACTTGTCGAAAAAATAGAGAATAAACTGTTTAAATCCGGGTATAAAACGATCCTGTGCAACAGCGCTGATAATAAAGAAAAAGAGCGTGTGTACTTGAATATGCTTATTGCGAACCAAGTCGACGGTATTATTGCCGGCGCGCATAACCTGGGTATCAAAGAGTACGAAAAAGTCGGTCTGCCGATCATCTCATTTGACCGCTTTTTATCGAGTACCATTCCAATTGTCAGTTCTGATAACTATCAGGGCGGCGTATTGGCCACTCAGGAACTTTATCAAAGCGGCGCCCGAAAGATCTATCTTTTTGCCAGCAGCCATACGCCAAATAGTCCCACAGATAAACGGCGAACCGGTTATCTGCAGACTATGGAGAAATTGCAGCTTGAAGCTCATGAAAAAGTCATCGCTTCAGCAATGGCTTCTAACGTCAAGGCACTGATGATAAAACAGATTTTGAGCACCGAGCAAATGGATAGCATTTTTTGCACAGATGATCTGACTGCACTGATCGTCTTGCGTCAAGCTAAGGAATTAGGTATTCATGTGCCTCAAGATTTGAAGGTAATCGGCTATGACGGCACACAATTTATTCAAAACTACCACCCGGAATTAACAACGATTGCTCAGCCAATTAACGATATGGCAGAGCTGCTCGTCGAATTACTGCTAAAAAGGGTGACCAATGAACAGTCGGAGCTCAAAGAGCATTATGTTCTTCCGATTAAGCTCATACGCAATCAATCAAGCTCACAGTTTATTTAATCAGGGGGCTGCAGGCCAGGCCGGTTACTGAAGTGCATGCAACAGCTGGCCTCTGTACCAGCTGGCTGGCTCGACGCAGCGCCAGCCTTCCAAACTTCAGTCAGCAACCGAACAATCAATTATCGAGAGGCACGGCACAGTTCCGTGGGAAGAGAGAGCGCTCGCCGCTCTGCAATCGGGAACGAACAACCTGTCCCAAGCTGTGACCCGGCTTTCTGACGACTCAAATCAAGCGCTTCGCGGAGCAATGGGCATTTAATCAGGAATGGCCGACGCGGATTCCGGCAACAGCAAACTGGCATCAGAAGCCGAGCAAGTCATGGAGGACATCCAGTCTGTGAAAAACGCTAAGCTTGCCGATGCTTTCGATCATAATTTTCTGATTGCCGGACTCATCTTGCTTATCGTCTCACCGGTCGGTCTGTTTACCGATCGGCGAAGAGAATCTGAAGCGAATCTCGTATCGGTAAAAAAACTGTTTAATCGAAATGGCCTCATCTTGATCTTGCATAGCGTCTTAATAAAAGAAGCATCAGAAAGAAAAATCAGCACTTTTTTCCTTCCTGTGCTTTTTCCCGTGTACAGATCTGGCAGTCATTTTATAATGAAAAGTGTCAACAGTTAGTTTTTAACAAGATGCGGAGTGAATCGTATGTCTTTTCCATATAGCGGGTGGGCAAGACTTAACGGCGTGAGTTTTCAATCAGATAATTTCACGGTACATGCAACAAGAAAAGACGGGAAGATTCAAGTGGATTATTCAATGAACGAAGATGAACATAGAGTGATCACCGCATGTGATGGCCTGTTGAGTCGAATACCTTTCATTCGCAGGGTTTGGCTGGTGATATACAGTCTGTTAAATCAATGGAAATTCTTCTTAGCCTCACTTCTCTGTGCATTTTTAATAGCCACAGGTATAACGTTTTTTCATTTAAAAGATAATGACATTAATGATACTTCCAATTTGATCAATATTCAATTCTATATTGTCGAAATAATACTTTTTGCTATTCATCAAACTTTCAAAAATCGGGAAATATCACGCAGCGGAACATATGTCGAGTAATGCCTTCGATCATTTAAAGAGTTTGGAGTTACGCGATATAACCAGACAGTCACGTATTCATGAACATTGCGGGACGAACCTTCTTGTTTATGTGCTATTTCTGACTACTATTTTGTTTTTATGCTTACATTCATATTCTCTAAGTTTCTTGTCTAGTCAATCCATTGGTTATGCAGTCTTCATTATGTCGAAAAGCAAGGGACTTCGCTTGCTATTATTTCCTTTATATTGGTTGGGAAGAACATGTCAATATTTTTTTTTACCTCAAAACCACAGGAAGAACATCTTGAAGTGGCCCAGGCAGCTTTGCGAAAACTCGTTGAATTGGAAAGTACGTTAGAAGACTAACGTAATCCGTTAAAACTTGAACCGTTGGCAGAATTGAAAAAGGGCAAGAACAAAATTGCTAATGCGGTCTTATCACGCTTCAGATATCACTCAATTACCTGGTTTCTTTCTTGCTGATTTCTTTCTTGCTTGTTTCATTGTTCCTCCACAGAAAGAGCATTCGATTTCAACTTTTTCACCCTTCTTCAAGTAACTAAATATTTCGACGATAAAGTCAGGCACACGGCTACTCGTTCCAACTTGAATACGATAGTTTTAGTTCGGTTCTTTCTTGATTCGGTTCGCTTTTCTGATTTGGTTCGAATTCATTACATCTCGAGCACGTTAAGTGTTCTATAGCTCGTTGAACGGATGTTATCCATGGGTCTATATTTTATCAAGTAGGAAGACAATGATTCGCGTCATCTGCCCCTCAAGGAACCGTGCATACGCTATTTACGCACACGACTCTTCTTGTTCATGGTTCACAGAATATGGCTAAAGTTCTGGCTGAAGTTGATAAATATTGACCCTGATTCGTGGTTGTTGCAGAAGGAATCGTTTGAGAAACTGATTAAAATTTTCCCATGTGAAGAATCGTTTCTGACTTCTTCTGTTCAAACATCAATACAGCAGCCGAATCACCTTTCCTAGACAACAAAAAAATCCCCTGTTCAACAGGCCTTACGATAACACAGATTTGTTACTCTTTTGAACTTCGCAATTTTGGAACAGTAACTTTCTGACGCTCTGTTATACTGAGTTTACCGTACGGTTGGAGGGAATGCTTCATGGACACGAGAGCAATTTTGCAGGACATTCTGGAATATGTTGACGAACATATCACAGATGAGATCAACCCGGATCTTTTAGCAGCACGCGCCGGGTTTTCAACTTGGCATTTCTGCCGGGTATTCCAATGGGGCACCGGATATTCGGCGATGGCCTATGTGCGGAACCGCCGCCTTGCTTTTGCCGCATACGAACTAGCTTCCGGCCGGCGAATTATCGATATTTCGCTGGAATATGGTTTTGAAACCCACTCGGGTTTTAGCAAGGCTTTTCGCCGTTATTTCGGCTGCTCACCGGGAACCTACCGTTTGCATGCGCATTGCGATCGCCCGTTCCCGCCAAGCCTTCCCCGCATGAACAATTATTTGACTGGAGGAATTATTTTGGAACCGAAATTTGTAATACTTCCCGCTGTAAAACTTGCGGGCTTTGCCCTCAAAACGACCTCATCTGATGGAGAAAACAATAAGGCCATCCCGGCTTTTTGGAGTGACTATATGAGTGACGGGAGAATGGACAGACTTCACGCCGAAAGTTTCCTTAAAAAGCACGATGAGTATGGTGCGTGCTTTCCGGAAGACCCGGAGACCGGCGAATTTGAGTATGTGATCGGCGTTGAGCCAAAGGACGGCGCAACAATCCCGGACAGTTATCATGTGTGCGAACTGCCGCCTGCAACCTATGCCGTATTTTCGACGCCGCCCTGCAGTGCAGCAAATTTTGTGTCTTCTATTCAGGGCACATGGAACTACGTCTTTAATGAATGGTTTCCTAAATCCGGATACGAGTACGCGCCGGATAGTGCCGACTTTGAGCTTTATGATGACCGCTGCATGTCGAACGCAGGAAAAGTATGCGATATCTATATTCCGGTCGTAAAAAAACAAAAATAAAAGCTTCATGGAATGAAATGATACAAAAACGGATGCCTCAACTGATGGGTATCCGTTTTTGTGTTGAGTACGCCGACTTTCAATCGCAAGTTTGGATTCTTCAGGCGATGTATCCCCGTGCCGAGTAGAAATAATGTTCTTTATTTACAAAAGTTATTTACTAGACAAAAATTTTTTCCCCGAGAACGTCGATGTTGTGCGATAGATCACAAACTAAGCAGTAACAAACTATAGTATAATTTGATTAAATTTGTTCTGCTTATTATGGACTATGATAAATCAGAAAAAAATATCTAAATCTGAATGTCGATGTCGGGAGGAAGAACAGCCACGATAAAAAAATTAGTCCCAGATATTCTTCTAAATATTTCTTTTCGCCGTTACTGGATCGGTCAGACTGTTTCACTATTTGGTGATGAGATCACTTCTCTTGCACTTCCTCTAACAGCAGTTCTGATTTTACACGCCAGTGCCGGGGTTATGGGAATCCTGACAGCTGCTGGTTGGTTACCCTTTCTGCTCTTGGGCATTCATGCAGGTGCCTGGGTAGATCGTTTGGGGCGGCGCAGACAAATCATGATTATCGCTGATAGTCTAAGGGCACTGTTGCTTATCGCCATACCGATCAGCTATCTTATAGGCTCATTAACTGTGACCGAACTATTAATTATTGCTTTTATAATCGGCATACTTAGCGTATTATTTAACGTCTCAGCAAGCACTCTATTTGTATCAATGGTCCCACGTAAACAGTATGTAGAAGCGAATTCGTTATTAAATGGAAGCCGAGCCGTTGCATTTTTAGGTGGACCGAGCATTGGTGGTTTCTTGGCTCAGTTTCTTTCAGCACCTATCGCTCTCGTTGCAGATGCTTTATCGTTCATAACATCGGCTTTATTTCTTTCTCACATTCACGCAAAGGAACCGTCTCCGGTAAAAGCTGAACCTGGCTATATCGGTACCGGACTTCGTTTCATTCGGGACACACCTATTTTACGTTATCTCCTGATCAGTGTTGCAACGATTAATCTTTTTAACTTTATCTATTCTGCTCTTTTTATATTATATGTGACACGCGTACTCTACATTTCTCCTGGACAACTTGGGTTGGTTTTGGGATGTGGATCGCTCGGATCAGTACTGGGGTCCATTATTGCCAACAAAATGAGCAATCATTTTGGCTTAGGCGTAACATTGCTTTTTGGATCCATTTTATTTCCTCTGCCATTGATTTTAGTACCACTGGCAGGAGGCACCCATCTTCTTATTCTAGTGTTTTTATTTTTCGCAGCGTTTTTTTCCGGACTGGGAGTCATGCTTCTCGATATAAGCAGTGGATCGATTAATGCTGCAGCAATACCTGCTGAAATACGTGCACGAGTCAGCGGTGCATGGGGCTTCGTAAATAATGGAATACGTCCAATCGGTGCGCTCATTGGCAGTATATTGCCTACTTTTTTCGGGCTTCATGGAGCAATGTGGATTGGAACAGTCGGTGCATGTTTTGGCTTTTTGTGGTTATTCCCATCTCATATCATAAAATTGCGCGATGTTAACGATTTTGTGACTGAAGGGGGCGAGTCCAACTCTACGGATCTATAATTGGAATTGCTCCACCATGATGCAATTTCCGTCAACCAAGTAGTTCGTTACTGAGAGTAGACTTGCCGCCAATCAGAACACGTCCCCACAGTTTGAAAAAGCGAAACCCACAACGATTTATTATTCAACGCACTTTTCTAATAGAGTGATCGTTTTATTATCCGCATCCATAGATGCTTTTACTCCAACTGGAATGACTGTATTGGGGCAATTGTGACCAAAATCATCGATTTTTAAAATGGGAAAAGAATATTCTTTGGATACTTTCAAAAGGATATCTTCCATGTGTATATTTTGTTGTTCTTTTCTATCGTCAAATATATGTCCAATGATGACACCTTTAATTTCATCAAAAACACCCATTTGCTTCAATTGGTTAAAAGCGCTGTCACAGACTACTGGATCAAAGCCAAAACTTTCAAGAAATACTATGGCATTATTAAAATCGGGTAAGAAATTGGTCCCTGCCAGTTTTAGTAAACATTTAAGGTTTCCACCAATTAAAGTTCCTTCCGCTTTTCCTCCGCGAATGTTCACTCGATTTCCATTAGATTTTAAGTCACCAATCTTTCCGCTAAATAACCTGTCACTAAATTCTTTTTTATCGTACATCTGTAGCTCACGACCGAATCCCCAAATAATATCATTTCCATGAAAGGTTACTAAACCGGTTTTGAGGAAAATAGCATTTAGTAAAGTCGTTATATCACTAATGCCCATAAAAATTTTTGGATTGCTCCTAATAATATTCCAGTTAACATAGGGCAGGCATGCGTTGGCATTGGCCCCGCCTTGTGAGCAGACAATCGCCTTAATCGACGAATCAGCGAACATATTATTTATATCATCTGCTTTTTCCTTTGGCGTTGCTGAATAGCCCATAGAACAAGACAAACAATTTTTTGATTGGATCGGTGTGAATCCTAGCTCGCTCAAATATTCAGTCCCTTTTTCAAACTGCTCCATTAATTCTTTAGTTATCGGATCTGACGGAGAAATAATGCCAATCTTATCATGCTTTTTTAATCTTAATGGTAACATGTTTTCACTCCTTTCTTAGCTTATTTTACCAAACATACGTTCTTAAATCAACAATGCAGATAGTACTGCACAGTACTTGCCTACTGCGCAGCATTGTAAATTTCTCTATTATAGAACAATCAGTGGTCCTTCGTTAAAGAATATTGTCATGAAATCTATGAGTGAATCATGGAAATGCTGAATACGTAAACAGCTGTGTCACTGATCACTATAAACAAAAAAACGCCGCATGAAGCGGCGCAGTTCATTGCTATCGTCTTAATTCCGCCGCTGGGCTACCTTACTTTGCTGAGGCGGCTGAACAAAAACAGGGTGGCTAAGGCCAGTACCAGCCCAATAACGGCAATGATCACCAACGATCCGCCCGCATTCAGATTGGTTTTCATCTGATAGGCGAAACCGTCAAAAGCTTGCAGCGCGTAGGTCGCCGGGAAAATACGGCCGGCCCACTGCAGCACTTTCGGCAGCAGTGAGGTCGGAAACATCATGCCGCTGAGCAGCAGCGACGGCAGAAAGATGACCATTGCCAGCATTGACGCAAAGGAGGCGTTCTTTGAAATAACACCGATGAACAGACCGACGGCGATGCTGGCGAGCAGATAGATCACCAGAACAGCGAAATAGGCCAGTGTCGCCTTTGGCCAGTCGGCATGAAAGGCGGACGGCGCAACGAAATAGATGATCAGTGAGGCAATGAACAAGTGCACGCAAGCACTGAGTGCCTGAACGGCAAGCACGGCACCGCCGGGGATGCCGCTGACTTTGAATGCACGCAGTGTTCCCGACTCGCGCATCTGCACGAGCGGCATCGGCGTGCCCATCACCGCCCCCATCGTAACAGCAAAGATCGTCATCGTCGCTGCAAGTGTCGCTTTCATCTGCGGATTAGTCGACGTGAACACCGAACCCATAACAAAGAAAAACAGCAGCGGCACAAGATAGAAATGCAGCAATATTGAGCGGTCACGCACGTCCATCTTGAGCTGAATCGGCAAATATCTTAAAAAAGCGCTCATTCGTGTTCCCCTCCCTCTACAAGTTCGAGGAAGCGTTGCTCAAGCGATGGCCGCTCAACACGCAAGTCCTCGACCACATCGCCGGCCGCCTCCACCCGGCTGAGCAGTTCGATGACGGAAGCCGCCGCATTGCGGCTGCGCCATTCCAGATAGCCGTCATGACTGCCGGTAAGCGTTGCCGCCGCAACAGCATCGCCCGCATGCAATGATTCGCCAGACGTGCGCAGCCGGATCAGCGTTTCCTCGTTGCCGTGTGCTGTGATTTCCTCCGGTGTCCCGCTGGCAACGATACGGCCATTGCGCAAAATGGCAAGCCGGTCGCACAATTCCTCCACTTCGGCCATGTCATGGCTCGCCATCAGAATCGTCATGCCAGCCTTCTTCATCTCGCGCACCGCTTCGTGCAAATGTGCCCGGCTTTGAACGTCAAGCCCGGCTGTCGGTTCATCAAGCACGAGCACGCGCGGCCGGCCGATCAAGGCAAGAATCAGGTGCACGCGCCGTCTCTGCCCGGTCGAGAGCTGGCGATATTGTTTCTTCAGCAGCGTTCCAGCATCAAATCGTTCAACAAGATCGCTGCACGATCCGGCGTGCTGGTAGGCGCGCATCAGTGCAATCGCCTCATCGACACGCATGCAGCCCGGAAGCGCCGCCGACTGGAGCTGAACACCGAGCCGGCGGCGCAGCGTGCGCCCGTCCGTCTGCGGATTGCAGCCGGCGATGCGGATGGCTCCGGCACTCGGTTGACGCAGTCCTTCCAGACATTCCAGCGTTGTCGTCTTGCCGGCGCCGTTTGCCCCGAGCAGTCCGAACACCTCACCGCTGCCAATCTGAAAATCAATACCGTTCAGCGCAGTAAACGTGCCGTAATGCTTGACTAATCCCCTAACCGATACAACAATTTCAGTCATTCCAATCTGCCTCCGATCCGGTCTGAATATTGTTCTTTTTAAAATAAATATCAAGTGCAGCAGACAGGAAATCGCGAATCGGTCCGCGCACCTGTTCTGCTTCCTCCGGCCAGTTGTCAACATCCTCACCGGAGGCCAGCAAAGTCTGCAGCAGCTCTTCACTGCCGCCGGTAAACTCCGTCACCATCTTCCACCACGCTTCGGCAAAAGCCTGACCTGCCGCTCCAGCGGGATCGACGTGCTCACGATAAAGTTGATGGAGCTGCTGAAACAGCGTGTTGGCCTTATCAGTAAATTCCCCTGCCTGATGCGAAGATGTAAAACGATTCATCAGCTGCTGCAATTGATCGTCCTTAAAATAGCGAACAACAAATGTATAAGGATTGCCTTCTCTCATGAGTTCAAGAATAACAATCAGCTTCTCAAGACTGACGCTACTACCGTTTTCCGTCTCAGCAATGACCGTATTCAATGTACCAACAATTTGCTGCAGATTCTCAATCTTTCTGAACAGAATGTCACGCTGTTCGGTGAAAATCCGCTTAAAATCCGTCGCATCGCCTTGCTGTATGATGCTGCGGATCTCCTTGAGCGAGAAGCCAAGCCCTTTCAGAAAAAGCAGCTGCTGCAGTTTGAAAACGGCATCGCGTCCGTATATTCTTCTACCCCCTTCACTGAAGGTTGCTGGCAGCAGCCCATTTTGATCATAGTACTGCAACGTTCTGACACTGACACCAACGAGCTTCGCCAGCTCGCCGACTGTAAAATGACGTGCATCCGTCAATTCTCCTCCTGCCAATGTGTCAATTTGCCGATCATGCGTCATTCCAGTTCCTCTTTTCTCTCATTTGAAGCGGCCGCTCCTTCCGATTGCTCTTATTGTAGTACGCAACGTTACGTCACAAGCAAGTGATTTTTTGAAGAAATGTGAGGTCCTACAGATGGCATCATCCGATCAGTCTTTCAGGTTTTCTTTTCAGCTCACGTTTGCATGTACACTTTATTGCATGAACTCTGAAAAATCTATCAAATCAAATTCTTTAAGTGTAGCTACGCCTTTCATTCTTCATTTTGTGGGGCCTTGTTGTTAGTGTATTAAAAAGCTTGCAAGTGACGCATCGTAACGGCGTAGGATGAACACATGCAGTTTTCTGGAAGGCGAGAAAACGACGCATGCCAGAAACAGAGTAAGAGTCAACGGTCCATAAAGGAAGCCACGCTTCTCGTCTGGGTACGTAGACTTTTGCACGTGCAGCGTTCAAAAGTGCCCGTCATATTCAATTAAGGGGGAAGCATTATGGCCATTATCTTCGTTGTTGTATTACTCTTCTTTGGTCTGAGATTTTTGATTAAGCCGGGGAAGCTTCAAAAGTCCGGACGTATGATCGGAGCGATGCTCTGCGTGATTGCAGTTATTATCTGGTATTTGCAGACCTATCCAATAAAGTGATTAGAAATTATTTAGCTGACAAGCTAAATTACATTAAGCATCAGTTCAGTCCGTTGTTCTTAGTCTGCGTCCTACTGAAATAGTCAATATATAATACAAAAAAGAGGAAAAAAGTTTGTTTAAGTGTCCAGTCAGTGATTGATTCAAAAGTATCTATTAAGCCTTAAACTACATCAGTATGCCTATCGCACTATCGCACCCAAAGTGACACATAAAAGGCTGCCTGAATGTCTTTTTCAGACAGCTTTTAGTGATTTTCAAAAAAAACATCACAAATTGCTAAACTCATTCATTATATAAATCTCCTAGAAATCTGTTTCTTTTATTGCACAGTATTCGTCTACCCCACAATATGGCTCTTTACTGAGAATAGAACTACTGCGCAACAGTGTGAATATCTTATTGGTCAATGAACAGCCCCATTGCAAAACAGTCATAAAATATTCCGTCAATTAAAAAATCTCTTTTTATTGTTCCTTCTTTAACAAACCCAAATTTCTTATATAAATGAATTGCCTTCTCATTATCAGTACGTACTCTCAAGTTAATTTTTCTTATGACCCTTGAACTTTTGCTCCACTCTATGAATGTAGATAATAATTTAGTTCCAATTCCTCTTCCTCCATAATTTTTTAGAACAGTAATTCCAAATTCACCTGTATGAGCTACCCTAACTTTTGTACCTCCTGAAAACTTAAGATTTCCAACAATTTCCCCGTTCAATTCAGCCACCAAGTTTATTGCGTTATTTCTTTTATAAATTGACTCGATACTCTTTTCAAGTTTTACGATATTCAACTGCAATTCTTCAACAAATCGAAATGTTAAAAAGTTGGATTCAGTTCCAATTTTATTCAGATATGAAAACATTTCAGAAGCATCTTCTTTTACTGCTTCTCTAATTATTATGTCTTTTTCCATTGTCAAAGCTCTCCTCTTATTACGTTTTATGCATCGACTGCGCTATACTTTTATTCCATTTAACACCTAATGCCCACCGCTAGACAACCAATGGAGGTGTACAGAAATTTTGTTTGTCACTATATTTATAATTTTTTAACAGAAATACCCACTTTTTTGCTATAAAATAAAATGGTCGAGTGGTTTGAATGAATTGCTGCTTGTAGAGGGGAAAACGTGGTGACCTACAATGATGCATTTGTTGAGAAAATCAAACACGAAAAAGTAAGCTTCAAGGAAATTGAAAAGATGTCGAAACTCTTAGTGAAAAATCTTTCAATTGATCAGTGCGATGAAATGGCTGAAAATCTTTATTCATCCTCTCATTACCAAGTAAGGGAATTATCCGTTTTTACTTTAGGTCTCATCTCATCCCAAATGGAAAAAGCACTAAATTATTTAAAGAAAAATGTAAGTCTTGATGAAAACTGGCGTGTTCAAGAAATTTTAGCAAAAGCGTTTGATATCTATTGTCATAATCAGGGTTACGAGAAGTCATTGCCGATTATAAATAGTTGGTTAGCTGATGAAAATCCAAATGTAAGAAGGGCCGTTACTGAAGGACTACGAATTTGGACGAACAGAGAATATTTTAAGCAAAATCCTGAGCAGGCAATTTGTTTATTATCAAATCTTAAATATGATGAAAGCGAATATGTCAGAAAATCAGTGGGAAATGCTCTGAAAGATATAAGTAAAAAACACAAAGAACTAGTGATTTCAGAGTTAAGCAAGTGGGAGCTGAACCAAAAATCTATTAATCAGGTCTATAAATTTGCCACAAAATATATCAACAACAAGGGATGAGCCAGATTGATTAACTATGATAACTTTTTCTTGGGCGTAAAGGTGTGATTTCAAACTAATTTGACTGATATTCTACTCGTTTCGTCTGATGCATTCTCAGTTTCCGCTTATAAGACACGGCTAATAAACTGCGGAGCCCGCTGGCTCTGTCCGAAAATGGAAAAAACTTTATCATGAACGGACATGTTTATTCTGATATTTATACAAATAAGAACCCTCATTGAAAACTGTTTCAGATTATTGAAATTTATAAGGGGATGTTAAACTTGAAGTAACTCATAATTTTATTTACACTACCACATATTTTACAAATACGCCTGTTGCACGTGCAGAAATGACGTCTTAATCCCTAGTAATTAAAGCCAATATAATGTGCCAGCTATATCATCCTCATTACCACATTACCACCGATTGCTGATAACTTTACCGCATTTACCCAAGGTGTTTTCCAGACAAAGAAATTCCAACAGATCATCTATAATGTTTTTTATTAACCCAACTTGCGCACCTCAACAAGATTAACTAAGCCCTGATTTTATTTAAATTGATCAACAGCAGTACGCGCGATAATCATTCGTAACTTCTGTTTATAATTAATTGAAACTATCCGCGAAAAATAACGTACTTAGAAGAGACATTGAAAGCGAAAAAATTATGTTATCAATCCATCGCTTTTTGGCACAGGGATTACGCACGAATCACAATCAGTGGATTCGTGATTTATTCAAAATCCAACATTTTCACTGTGCTCAAAAGTAAGCGGACTGTGCGATTGATCCATCAACGCCTGCGTCAGTTCTTAGTCAGGCTCAGGTCTCTTTTCAGAGACAACTGCTGTATCTGGCTGAACAATTGTCCCAGGTAAAATTCTGAATGATCAACAGGCGGAGGAGCATGAATTTGAGAATAAAAAAGTTGAACAAGGCCACACGGTACACTGATTTTCGGGAAATGATTTACTCTAGTGCAGAGAAGTTCAGGAAAAAGCCTGCCTTTCAGATAAAGATTGGGAACGGGAGCTATCGGTATGTGACTTATTTTCAATTTAAAGAGGGGTACAGAACGCTAGGCACGCATTTTCTCAATCTTGGCTTGCTTGGTAAGCGAATCGCAGTCGTTGGAAAAAACAGCTATGCATGGGTGCTGCACTATGCTTGCGCCGCTACAGTCGGTGTGGCTGTTCCAATCGATTGCGAACTTTCACCGGAAGATATGCATCATTTCATTGTCAGTGCCGACTGCGCGGCGGTGTGCGCAGACAAAGAGATACTCGAACAACTAAGACCGATGATCAGCAGTGAACGATTGCTTTTGTCTTTGCAGGACACCCTGCCACCTATGCCTGCAAATGATACGCGAATTGACACCGTTCCAATTGCTGAAGATGAAATGAGTGTGCTGATTTTCACTTCAGGCACTACCGGGAAGCCAAAAGGTGTGTGCCTTTCTCAAAAAAATATTTGCGCGAATATTTTTTCGACCTCACAAATTGTAAAGATTACGTCACGCGACAAAACCCTCTCAATCCTGCCCCTTTGTCATACGTACGAGTGCACATTGGACTGTCTGCTTATTCTGTCACGCGGAGCATGTATTGCTTACGCAGACAGCCTGAATGCCATTCGCCGTAACATTATTGAATACAGGCCGACCATTCTCGTCGTAGTTCCCGCGCTGCTTCAGCTTTTAGACAAGCGGATTCATGCGGCTATCTTAAAGAGTTGTCCAGCAAAGTATCAATCAAAGCTCAAAACCTCTTCCATTTCAATGGCGCTTCGAGATTTTCCTGCGCTTATAAGAATGGTCATCCGTCGAAAAGTAAATAAATCGCTCGGGGGCAAAATTCATACGTGCATTGTCGGCGGGGCTGATCTCTCTTCTGCTGTGGTAGAGGACTTCCTGGCGCTTGGTATTCGGGCTTTGCAGGGCTATGGGCTCACTGAATCTGCCCCTCTGCTGGCGGGAAATAATGATTTTTATTTCAATGCCAAATCTACCGGCGTTGCTATTCCTGGCGTCAAATTGATGATAGACAGTCCAAATGAAGCCGGGGTCGGCGAAATTCTTGCCAAGGGCGATAACATCATGCTTGGTTACTATAACGATCCGGTGGCCACGGCCGACACTTTCAGCAACGGCTATTTCCGGACCGGTGATTTGGGATGCATCGATAGAGACGGGGCTTTGTATATCAAAGGGCGTATGAAGAATGTGATCGTAACAGCTAATGGCAAAAACATTTATCCCGAGGAATTGGAAGCGCGGCTCTTGGAAAAGGAAACGATCAGTGAAGCACTTATTCTTACCGGAAATGATCGCAATGGAGGTGCCTGCGTGAAGGCCAAAATATTCCCGGACATTGATTGTGTTGCCAAAATAATCGGTCATCTTCCTGCAAAAGAAGAAATACAAGCCATGGTAAAATCGATTGTTGATGAAGTGAACAAAAAAATGCCGGATTATAAACACATCCGTGTGTTTGAAGTTCTTGAAAAAGGATTTGAAAAAACAACGACACGGAAAGTCAGGCGATGTGGTATGAACCTCGCCTGATTGCATCTGGCAAACGAAAAGAATCCCATTTGCCGAAAGAACAGCACCCACGTCGGATGATGTTATTCGTTCGTAATACTTGATGACGGCCAACTCGAAGGAGTTAGCTGTATATACCGTCCGCATTCAATAGGTAAAGTCTTTCCATCTTTTTTCTTCAGAGGATTTTTTAGCGCTGTTCCAGCAATGCGCGTAAAAGTTCTCTTTTTTCTTTTGATTCGTCATGAAAACGGTGGCCGAACAATTGAATGTCATGATAACTTATTTGAATTGTTGCGCAGTAAGGGCGTACTGCGCAACAAATAAAGTACCTGTATCTAGCAATACCTCATGCGTTTCGATGCAACCCAGGAAATTAGGTGCAACCATTTCAGTACGGCTCGAAACGACTCGAAAAATTAGGTGCGACTTTCTCCGGATTAGATGCGACTTCGGTTCATATCAGTCGTTCAAATAAATTTCACTGTTGCGCGGCAGAACGCGAACTGCGTAACTGAATGTCTTTAATGCCCAGTTATAGACTTCCTGTCCACTTTGCACTGCAAAACAATTTAATAAATTATATTGACATACGAATAGTATGAATTATAATTTAGCTAATGATCAGCGCAACAAAAGTCCGGAACGCGTCCGGGCATGGTCAGGCAGAAACGTTTCGCAAGACCTGTTTTTAAAAATGAATATCAACATTCTTATCAAGAGCGGCGGAGGGACTGGCCCAATGAAACCCGACAACCAGCACAGTGTGTATGGTGTCAATTCCAACAGATTAAATTCTGACAGATAAGAAGAGACGGCAAAAAGGCTGCTTTTCTGATTCTGTGAAAAGGAGCCTTATTTATGTCTCTATATACCCAACTTTAAATTTTCCCAGCTAAATTGGGACAGATAATGCTCAATAGAACTGGGCAGAAACGCAAACTATCAATAGAGTTAACCAATCCCCATCTTTTTGATTCAGCCAGGTGAGTGCGACGATCACAGAATGTATGGCAAGGTATGATCATCGGCGCTGCAGCGGTTCTGCCAGGATAAAAGAATAATATCTCGCAAAGACAATTGTTATGTAACTGACGAACAGATTGAGATCAGGAGAATCATAAAGCCGGTTTCATAGATTTAAAAATAATTTACGAGGAGGCGTATCAATGAAATTTAAAAAGGAAATAGTTTGTATTTTATCTTTTCTTTTAGTTATTTTAATGCTCACAGGATGCAGCAGTGCGCCCGGCGGGACGACTGGAAATAAGATTAATAAAAATGTTGTCAATATTGGCGTTACCGATTCATTGACAACGATCAATCCGTTGTTAATAGATGCTACTGAATTAAGCAAATACGCGATCGGGTTCAGTTTTCTGCCGTTAATTGAACTGGATAGCAAGCTGAATGTTGTCGGCCAGCTGGCGAACAGCATTACAACAAAAGATAATCGGACATTTACCGTCAAAATTAATAAAAATGCAAAGTGGTCGGATGGTCAGGATATCACAGCGGATGATGTGATTTTCTCTGTTCTGAGATTAACCGATCCCAAGGTCGGAAATGTAAATATTGGCGGATATGCTGCATTAAAAGGATTTGATGAAAATGGAAATTCTCCGGAAGGGGCGAAGAATATCGCAGGCCTGAAAAAGGTAGACAATAAAACAGTAGCGTTTATTACAAAGAGCCCGCTGTCGCTCGCAACCTTTGATAATACTATAGGGCGATATCTGTTTACAATTCCAAAGCACGTTCTAAAAAATGTGAGTCCTGATAAATTAAGCAAATACAGCTGGTTCAATAAACCGACCGTAATCAGCGGTCCTTACAGATTGATAAATTACGATTCGAATCATTATATCTCTTATACGGCAAACGAGAATTACTGGAAAGGCGCACCCAAAATTAAATATCTAAACCTAAAAGTTGTTCCGGCAAGCCAACTGTATCCTGGGCTTAAATCTGGAGAAATTGATTTTGTTCAACAAACATTGGGTGTCTTTCCACAAGAAGATTATAAAAACGTTCAAAAATTAAGCAATGTAAAAACAGTCTTAGAGCAGCCATTGACGAATCAGCTCGTTTTATTAAATACCAAAACAATTTCTGATGTGCGAATTAGAAAGGCCATTCAACTGGCTACAAATCGAGAACAGATCGTGAAAAGTTTACTGAATGGAAACGGTGAGGTAGTTGATGGCTTCGTTACGTCTTACAGCCCATACTTTGACTCATCGATCAAGCCGGTCAAGTTTGATTTGGATCAGGCAAAAAAACTGGTTAAAGAAGCACATTGGGACAAATCAAAACAATTGACTTTTCTTGTTGATTCCGGTGACAGTACTTTCGTCCAGGCAGCTAATATTATTGCAGCCGATCTGAAGACCATTGGTATTAATGTAAATGTACAGACTCAGGATCTTTCCAATCTTCTGGCCAAAGCTGCGAAGCATAAATTTGATTTGTTCGCCGTTCAATATACTTTATCTCCGATTGACCCTTATCCGGACGTCGATTGGATCGTCAATAGTGATGGAGACTGGCCGCAATATAAAAATAGTGAACTGGCCGCAAATCTTTCCAAGATTCAGTCAGCGAAAAGTACGGAAGAAACTAAAAAGCTGTACAGCAACATTGATAAAATTGTTCAAAATGATGTTCCTCTTTACTCGGCATATGTTTTACGCTCACTCGGCGCTTACAATAAAGAGCTTAAGCACGCTGAACCGCATATTTATGGTTCCTTCAACAATGTTGAAAAGTGGGAAAAATAGGAGAATGGCATAAGGGAATGAGCATTGATGGATCATTTGCTTGAGATAAACCATCTTGATACCACATATACGGTTCATTCAGAAGACCGGATTCTCGTCCATGATGTCAGTCTGCATGTAGACAGTGGAGAAACATTGTGCCTTGTGGGAGAATCCGGGTCTGGAAAGAGCCTGACTATGCTTTCTGTATTGGGATTATTAAAAAATAATGGCAGGATTACTTCCGGGTCGATAAGATTTGAGAATCAGGAAATACAAAATCTTACGGACCGTCAGCTGGATAAAATCCGCGGAAGCCGGATCAGCATGATTTTTCAAGATGCATTGACCAGCCTGAATCCTGTGTTTACAATCAGAAACCAAATTGAAGAGATCATTGATGCCCATCTTAAAATTTCTGGCAAAGAGAGAAATGAAAAAATGATTGACCTACTGAATAAAGTAGGTCTTTCTGATCAAGAGCTGATCTTGAAAAAATATCCGCATGAATTGTCTGGAGGACAAAGGCAAAGAGTGCTGATTGCCATTGCCCTGGCATGTAATCCCAAGGTCCTGATTGCAGACGAACCAACGACAGCACTGGATGTCACCATTCAGGCTGAAATAATGAATCTTCTCGATCGGCTTAAGAAAAAAATGAATATGGCCCTGATATTAATTACTCATGATATGGGTCTCGTGGCACAAATGGCGGATCGAGTGGCGGTGATGTATGCGGGGCAAATCATTGAAGAGGCAAAAGTGAATGACATTTTCTTCTGCCCCAAACATCCTTATACAAAAGCTCTGCTTCAGTCGATTCCAGATGTCGGGCTTTCAAAGTCTAAGAAGATTGAGCCAATAAAAGGAGTCGTTCCGGAAAATTATTATCAGATAAAGGGATGCCGCTTTGCCGAAAGATGTGCTTTTAGACAATTAACATGCACGCAGAATGTCCAGTCATTAAAAAAACTTCAGGAAACAAGTGTACGCTGCCAGCATGCTGAACAATTACCGAGTGGTGAACAGCGATGAATAACCATATATTGTTGAAAATCAATAAGCTGAATAAGGTATATAAGGTTCAGTCCGCTTCGTTTTTTACTAAGGCTGTAGTACATGCTGTGAATGATGTGTCCTTTGATATCAAACAAGGGGAAATATTAGGATTAGTGGGCGAGTCAGGCAGCGGGAAGACGACAATTGGCAAACAAATTGTCGGATTGGAGAAACCTACATCAGGGACTATTCAGTTTCACGGCAGGGATATTATGACTTTCAAGCCGAAAGATAAAAAAACGAACAGAGTGAAGATCCAGATGATCTTTCAGGATTCTTACTCTTCTTTAAATCCCAGAAGAAATGTCTTTGATATACTGGCAAAACCAATTTTAGTTAACCGTATAACTTCAAAGCGCGATGTGGCTGTCTATATCGACCATCTGCTCGATATTGTCGGACTCTCCAGAAATTCAATAGACAAATATCCCCATGAGTTTTCGGGAGGACAGCGGCAGAGAATCGGTATTGCGCGCGCCTTGTCGCTTAAACCCGAACTATTGGTATGCGATGAACCTGTTTCCGCACTTGATGTTTCTATTCAGGCTCAGATACTGAATTTACTTAAAGAAATAAGAGAAGAGCTGAATATTTCAATGCTTTTTATTGGTCACGGGCTTGGGGCAGTGAGTTATGTAAGCGATCGAATCGCCGTGATGACCAAAGGCAGAATTGTCGAAATCGCTGAATCAGTTGAGCTATTTAAGCATCCCGTTCATCCGTATACAAAGATTTTAAAGGAAGCCATTCCTATTGCTAACCCCTTAATTAAATCGATGAAAGTGGAAGAAAACGATCGTTGTCTTTGGGACCCGGATGACGAATCACCGCTCCAGCTTATTGATCTGCGGACGGCTCATTATGTGAAATCTTCAATTCTGAAGGGAAAAGGGCAATGAGAAAATATGTTATAAAAAAAATTCTATTAGCCATTCCGATTCTCATTGGTATTACGATTATTGATTATCTTTTTATGAGCTATGCGGGTAATCCGTTGGAAATGATACATGGGCCAAAGGTTTCTCAGGCAGCTCTGAATGCGAAGGAAATAGAATACGGATTGAATAAACCCTTTTATATCCAGTATTTCGTTTGGCTAAATCAAGTGCTCCATGGGAATTTCGGCTATTCATATAAAAGCTATCAGCCTGTTTCGAATTTAATATCCAGCCATGTTGGACCCACGCTGTTATTAATGGGAAGTGCTCTATTCATCAGCATTGCCTTCTCAATCCCGATTGCCATTTACAGCGCGACGCACCAATACTCAAAGAAAGATTATGCAATTGTCACGACCTCCTTTGTCGGAACAAGTATTCCAAGCTTCTTTTTAGCTTTATTTTTGATTTATCTCTTTACCGTTAAGCTGGGTTTGCTTCCCTCCAGTGGAATGAATGAGTTTGACGAAAGTGCAAGTATTGGAAACGTCGTCAGTCATATGCTATTGCCTGTCAGTGTATTAGTCGTGGCGACAGTCGGAAGCAACGTTCGCTATATTCGTTCCGCCATGCTGGAGATACTGCAAAAAGACTATCTAGTAACTGCCAGGGCGAAAGGTATTGGCAGGTTTCTGGTCATTAATAAGCACGCATTCAAAAACGCACTGGTCCCAATCATCACGATTATCGGTATGCAGATTCCTTCATTATTCGGCGGAACAGTCATTATTGAGCAGATCTTCTCCTGGCCTGGGTTGGGACTGTTGACCATGACTGCGGTTCTGAATGAAGATTACCCTGTCATTATGGCGGTCTGCCTGTTAACGGCTGTTGTGGTGCTCATAACAAATTTGCTGACTGATATTCTTTATGCTGCGGTCGATCCGACAATAACTTTCAAATAACTTTAGAGGGTAAAAATGGAAGAAATTATTCAAAAAGAAAATCAAAAGCACACTCGCTCTCATGTTTTCTGGAAACATAAACTGGCTTTCGCCAGTGTGATTATTATCGCTATTTTTTCAATAGTTGCAATTTTTGGCCTCACGATTTTTCCATATCATCCTAATGATATTACGGGCCCTTTTTCTTCCCCTCCGTCAATGCAGCACTTGCTGGGAACGGATGAGATTGGAAGAGACGTTCTAAGCAGACTCATTGCCGGGATGAGAATCTCTCTGTTTGTTGGGTTGTCTGTAACCATTATTTCTTCGGTTATTGGGATTGTTATTGGACTTGTGGCAGGCTTTTTTGGAGGAAAGATCGATGTTGCATTAATGGGACTGACGGATATGGTCATGTCCTTCCCTTATATTCTATTATTGCTTGTAGCTGCTGCGATCTTCAAACCCGGTTTGCTTTCCATTATTCTCATTCTCGGATTTGTCGACTGGCCAGGTATTGCGCGATTGGTACGCGGCAGTGTTCTCTCTATTCGGGAAACAAATTTTATTAAAGCAGATGAGCTGGCGGGATTGCCAAAGACATACATTCTCTCTTCTGAAATACTGCCCAATGCCATAGCACCAGTCTTAATCTATGCTACATCTGTTATGGCCTACTCCATACTCGATGAGGCAGCGCTGAGCTTTCTGGGAATGGGCATTCAGCCGCCGACGGCCAGTCTGGGCAATATGTTAAATGGAGCAGAGAATCTGACCATCCTGACTGAAAAACTATGGCTTTGGCTTCCGCCGGGAATTGTGATCATTTTACTGGTGCTTGCCATCAACTTCATCGGTGACGCGTTAAGGGACAGCTTTGATCCAAACAATCATTTTAAGTGAGGTGATCGCGTGAAGACTCCGCTCTATTATCAGATGTCTGAGTATGACTGCGGTACAGTAACGCTATTAAATGCCGTTAAATATCTTTTCCCGCGAGAATTGATTCCGCCTGACGTAATCAAAGCGATTACGGCTTATTCACTGGATACATATAATTCGGATGGTGAAGTCGGCAAGAGCGGCACATCGAAAGCATCGATGAAGTTTATCGTCGAATGGTTAAATTATAACGGACCAATAAAGGGGCTTCCCATTCACGGAACTTATTATGCAGGTGAACGTGTACATTTGGGAGAAAGCAGTGAGATCATTGACGCCATCAAAAACGACGGTGCAGCCATTTTCAGATTGAACTACGGTGGGGCGCATTATGTGCTGGCAACGAAAGTAGACACGAAGAATAAATATCTTTATTTATTTGACCCTTATCTGGATGAAGATTTAAAGTATACAGACGGGATCGTTCTGCTTGACGGATTTCCCTATGAATATAACCGCAAAGTACCGTTCAGTTTTTTTGAAGAAGAGGATAACCAAAAAGTATATGCATTTGGCAAAAAAGATCAAAGGGAAGCCGTCGTGTTTTATGCGCGTGACAAGGTGGCTTTCAGATGAAAACAATTTACAAAATTTAGCGAATCGTACAGGAACGCGGTTCGGCAATTGCACTAATTTTCATGTGATAAAAAACCTTCTCTATAGGAGAAGGTTTTTTAATAAGTTCATTTATCCATCTTTTATTCAGATTCCCGAAAGAAGCATCCAATTTAGTTTGAGAAATAGATTCATCAAAGTGAGACTCAAACCGAGAGTGCCACAGTGGTGACGTAATCATTGCCCTTTCAATCTCTTAGATGATTCTTTCTAGCTTAGACCGAGCGTCCGCGCTGTTGACGAATGAATTTTTTGGAAAAGCTCCGGGTTTTCCACTAGCGGTACACCGTAAGAAGGAATCATTTCTTTTATCTTCGGTTCCCACTCGCTCATCTGCTGCGGGAAGCATTTTCCCAATACCTCAAGCATCACGTGAACGGCGGTAGAAGCACCCGGAGACGCACCGAGCAACGCAGCGATCGAGCCATCAGCAGCCGTAACCACTTCCGTACCGAATTGAAGTGTTCCCCTGCCGCCGGCATCCGTATCTTTGATCACTTGCACACGTTGACCCGCGACTACTATATGCCAATCCTCGCTTTTGGCATTCGGAATAAACTCGCGTAATTCTTCCATACGTTTCTCACTCGATAACATCACTTGCTGGATCAGGTATTTTGTCAACGCCATCTCTTTGACGCCGGCCGAGAGCATCGTGAAGACATTATTCGGTTTCACGGAACCTATTAAATCAAAGTTCGAACCTGTTTTTAAAAACTTTGGTGAGAAACCGGCAAACGGTCCAAACAGCAATGTTTTTTTGCCCGCGATATATCTTGTATCAAGATGCGGAACAGACATTGGAGGAGCACCAATTTTCGCTTTACCGTATACTTTGGCATGATGCTGCCGTGCAATTTCCGGATTGTCACACACCATAAACAGCCCGCTTACCGGGAATCCGCCAATATGTTTGGACTCAGGAATACCGGTTTTTTGCAGTAACGGCAGACTTCCGCCCCCACCGCCAATAAAGACGAATTTCGCCGTATGGTATTCAATTTTACCGCTGTCGCTATCGTACGCCTTCACTTCCCACGAGCCGCCGTCGGTCCGTTTAATATCTTTAATGAGATGCCTGTAGTTTATCTCGACATTTTTATGCTTTAAATGGTCAAACAACATGCGTGTTAAAGCGCCAAAGTTGACATCCGTTCCAGAGTCGATCTTTGTGGCTGCTATCGGTTCATTCAATGTGCGGCCCTCCATGATCAGCGGAATCCATTCCTTCAGTTTTTCCGGATCATTGGAAAATTCCATCCCTTTAAACAACAGATTTCTTGACAGCGTTTCAAAACGGTTTTTCAAAAAGGTTACATTTTTCTCCCCTTCAGCTAAACTCATATGAGGTATTGGCCTGATAAAGTCCTGCGGGTGACGAATCAGATTGCTGTTTACAAGATAGGACCAAAACTGTCTGGAAAGCTGAAACTGTTCATTAATTTTCACAGCTTTACTAATATCTATCGACCCGTCCGGTTTTTCGGATGTATAGTTCAATTCGCACAGTGCAGAATGGCCCGTACCGGCATTATTCCATTCGTTCGAGCTTTCTTCCCCCGCGTTGGCGAGTTTCTCAAACACTTTGATTTCCCATTCAGGTGATAGCGCTTTCATCAATGACCCTAAAGTCGCACTCATGATTCCGGCACCAATTAAAATAACGTCTGTTTTTTTCTGAATACGGCCCACTGTCATCTTCGTCATCCCCTTTATTTACGCAAAAGAGCAGGCGCTGCCTAGGAGCACATTTTTTCTGACTCAATAATTATCTTATCAAAGTCTATTATAATGATTTATCCGTTCAAATAGCTACCACAAGGGCTAGGCACAAATATAAATTCAGACTTCATCATCAAAGTAACGTGTGAGCTGAACTTTGAACGGGACATACTTGTCAACAAAAATGAATATGACAAAGATCAGCAATGTTTGACGCCTGGACGTCAAAGAGCCTACCTGCTTTATTTTTCCCAACCCAAACAATCCAAAACCCGAGAGTCAAGGGTTGAAAAGTACATGCCGGAAATCCTTAGTGGAAAGGGATTAAATGATTAATCTATTCGATGAGAAAATACATCCAGAACGGATTATTATATTTTCAACAGAATGAACGCTGTGTGCTGCGGCGCATCACAGGAACCGGCTTTTTCCATTCAGTATGATATCACCTTAAGAAAAAAGAGTGCCACTCAGGCACTCTTTTTTGATCTCCGGTATCGTTTCAAGAAAAACACGATCACAAAGCCAAGAAATTTCGGTCGATGAGATCGTATTCGTCCTTTGAGAGGTTGACTTCAGATGACTGCACAATTCCCGGAACCTGACCGGCATTACGGGCGCCGGGAATCACTGCGGTCAAATCAGGATTGGCCAAATACCACGCCAGCACGATCTGGAGCACGTCAACATGATGCCGGCGTGCAATCGGACGGAGCGTATCAACCGCCTCCATCGTGCTTTGGAACGATTTGCCCGTGAATTTCTCATTTTTGCTGCGCGGATCATTTTCAGCAAAAGTCGAATCCTTTGTGTACTTGCCGGTAAGCAAACCTGACTCAAGCGGGAAGTACGGTACAAAAGAAATGTGCGCGTCTCTCAAATACGGAAATAACTTTTCTTCCTCATCGCGGTGAATCAGGCTGTAGTAATTCTCGACAACATCAACATAACCATCCCGATTCGCTTCCTTAACCTGCTCAAGCGTGAAGTTGGAAATACCAATCGCCCGTATTTTCCCTGCCTCTCGCAGTTCCTGAAGAGCGCCGACTGCCTCACTTTTTGGCGTCTTTTCATCGGGAAAATGAATATAGAAAATATCGATATAATCTGTTTTCAATCGTTGGAGCGCATCATCCACCGATTTTTTCAGAAATTGCGGTTCATTATTCAGTACCATTTCACCGCTTGAGAAGTCATGAGCGGCTTTGTCGGCAATGATCACTTGATCCCTCGGAAAATCGGCAATAACCTCGCCGATTAATTCCTCGGAGCGCCCTTTTCCATACATAAAGGCCGTATCGAGCAATTGAATTCCCGATTCAAGAGCAGCACGAACCGTCTCCAGGCCGTCTGACTCCGATAAATTGGGAAACAAATTGTGTCCGCCGACTTTGTTTGTGCCTAGTCCAAGTGATGTTGTCTCGACCTGGCTTTTTCCGACTTTAATCCTATCCATCAATATGCCCCCTCAATAATACTTCATCCCTATGAATATATCACAGCAACTGATAAAAATCCGTTTTTGTGCTTGATCCATAGGTACATTAATCAAGGAGCTTTCATGCCACGAACATGAAGAGATCACCCGTCTTTTGGAATTCTTCCTAACCTGTTTTATACACAAGAAACTCTCAGGGTGGTCGAAACCCGATTGAATATCGGGTTTCGACCACCGAACAAGTGGCTTAATAAGACTGTCCAACTTTTGGGGTTCGGATCATGTCAGTACTTTAATATCTTTTTCACTTTATCACTGCTAATTCTTTGTTTTTAAATATTTGACAATCGCAATATATCTCGCGTAGACAAGTGTATTGATAACGGATGTACTGAAAAGTTCTGAGATCTGTTCAAAGATGAATGGCAGCAAGTCCAACTCTTACCACGTATTTTTACAAAAATACAAATCTATTCAAAATCATCATTTTAAAAAAGATACTGTGCAGTAACTGATCGGCTGGCACTTGAAATCTCTTCTACGGGCCCTTCATAAATAATCTCACCGCCACGAGAACCGCCGTCCGGACCAATATCAATAATCCAATCTGCGCTGCGCATAACGTCAGTATTATGTTCAATCACGAGAACCGTATTCCCTTTACCTGCCAGATCATTAATAATACGAATGATGTTTTCAATGTCAGAAGTGTGTAACCCAGTTGTTGGCTCATCAAGGATATAAATATTCCCCTTTTTGTCCAATTCTTTTGCAATCTTCAGGCGCTGACTTTCACCACCAGAAAGGGTGTCAAGTGGTTGTCCTAACGATAGATAACCCAAACCAACATTTTGAACATTAGCTAATTTGGAACTAATTTTTGAATCATTGAAAAAGTCAAAGGCTTCTTCAATCGTCATATCCATAATCTCAACAATATTTCTGCCCTTTAGCTTGTGGGAAAGAACTTTAGGATCATAACGAGTACCATGACACAGCGAACATTCAACTTCGGAATTATCCATGAAAGCCAAATTTAATTCAATCACACCTTTACCACCGCATTTCGGACAAGCACCCGTCGAGTTGTAACTAAACAATCCCTCACTAACCTGATTGTGCTGAGCAAACAACTTGCGAATCTCATCCATAATGCCTGTATAGGTGGCGGAATTAGACCGATTATTTGCGTGCAGGGCACTTTGACTGATCCTGACGGCTTCCGGAAATTGTTTCGCAAAGACCTGTTCCACTAACGTACTCTTACCAGAGCCAGCAACGCCTGTAATGACTGTAAATAAACCAACCGGAACCGTCAAACTGATGTTTTTCAAGTTGTGTAAGGAGCTTGGCTGACTGCTCATAAATTGTTTGGGTTGCCGCGGGGTATCATTAAATGGCAATCTGTGCGTTAAGTATTTACCAGTCAACGTATCCGATTTTAATAATTCTGGAAAGGTGCCAGTGAACATAATTTCACCGCCATGAATCCCAGCGTTAGGACCAACATCCACCACGAAATCCGCGATTTTAATCACATCGGGATCATGCTCCACCACAATAACGGTGTTTCCTTTGTCACGTAGTTTCAATAGTAAATCATTCAGTCGATGAACATCTCTTGGATGAAGCCCGGTACTTGGTTCATCCAAAATGTAAATTAAGTCAGTTAAACTATTTGACAAATATTTAACCGTTTTGACTCGCTGCGATTCACCACCCGAAAGTGTTGTCGTCTCACGCGTTAAGTTTAAATAGTCCAACCCAATTTCAATCAAATCGCCAATACGCTTTTTAATATCAGCAATGATCGGCGCCATGCGCTCGTCGTCAAATTGATCTAAGGTATGATCTAATTCATCCAGTTGCATATTGGTGAGTTCAAAAACATTTAAGCCGTTGATTTTTGAATCCAAAACTTGTTGATTATATCGCTGGCCATGGCACATATCGCAAGCTGCCATTTCTGTAAAACTTTCAATTTTTTTCTTATTTGCTGCGGTCATTTCTTTATTGGCCTTAATGTTGAGACGAAAGAACTGCTTCGCAATCCCCTCATAATTGATCTTGCGTTTTACGCCATTAAAATCGACAGTGATTTTTTCCTCGCCATTCAGAAATAGATCCATTTCGGCTTCATTAAAATCTTTAATGGGTTTCTCGTTATCAAACAACCCCGAATTCAATATCACTTGGAGATAAAACGATCCCTTTGAGTAGCCAGGCAATTGGATTGCCCCTTGTGCAATTGATTTTTCGCGATCAACGGCCTTATCCAGCTTTAAAACATAACTTCGCCCAATCCCCTGGCACTTAGGACACATCCCCGCCGGATCGTTAAATGAAAATGCGTTGCTGCCGCCACCGTAATGCGGCTGACCGAAACGCGAGAATAACAGGCGGAAGAGGGGGTTAATATCACTAATTGTGCCTAAAGTAGAACGGGCGTTACCGCCAAGCGGTTTCTGGTCAATAATAATGGCAGTCGAAAGATTGTGAATGTCATCAACATCGGGCCGCTTATAGTGTGGTAAAAACGTACGAACAAAGCTGTTATAGGTACTGTTCCACTGCCGACCGGCTTCCTGGGCAATCGTGTCAAAGACAATCGACGATTTACCGGACCCCGAAACCCCGGTGAACACGGTTAGCTTGTTTTTCGGAATCTTTAAGCTCACACTTTTGAGATTATTTTCACGATCATTAACAATTTCAATAAATTGATTATTGGCCATGGAGACCTCCAGTGAATTATTTTTATGGACGACCCAAAAGCTGCGGGAAGCTAAAACGCCAAGTCAGGACTAAAGTCCATAAATAAGGGACACGACACTAAGCGTTTTAGCCTACTTTCTAACGACCGGAATCCAAATCTCACCGCTTACTTTGCCATCGATTTCGCTCGTTTTCACCGATGTGTTTGGACCGCCAACATAAGCAAAATCAGTCACGTTACTCAAGACTTCACCAAAGGCAGCACCTTCTAATTGACCAAATAATTGTCCTTCATTGTCGGCTGAACCGGCAATGACCAGATATTCACCGGCGGGGAATTGAATCGCGCGGGAATCTTTGCCATCGGGCAGCTCAGCGTTACTTTGAACACCGGAGTAATACCACATCTCATTATTAACGGCTTCATTGACTGCAAATTCTAAGTCGTTATCCGCCAAATTTTTTAACTGATCCCAGCGACCGTCATTGATTACCGTCTGCCACCAAGCCGCTTTAGCAGCAGGGATTTGTGCGTAGTCGCCTGGCAGCCTTGTACCATAACCTAAAACAGTGAATGCTTCTTTTGTTTGAATTTCGTAAGCTGACATGTTTGTTATCTCCTTTAGTTTGATATACTTAGTGTAAAACTTAATCATGTCAAAAAATGATACCTTTTAAAAGGAAATTAAAAAATGAAAAGAACTGAACGTTTAAATACAATGATGCGTTACATGAATAACCGGCAATTCTTTACGATCAGCGAATTGATGCGTGAGTTTGCCATTTCGCGCTCGACGGCGATTCGTGATGTGCACGATATTGAAGCATTAGGAATGCCACTCGTGACAGAAGTTGGCCGTGATGGTGGTTATTCGATCATGCCAAATCAATTACTGCCGGCTGTGCAATTTACAAACGATGAGCTCAAAGCATTATTTATCGCTTTTTTAGGAACAGCTAATCAACAACTGCCCTATTTACAAAATCGTAAAACGTTAAGTGAAAAACTATTGGCCATTGCCTCAACCGGGCAACAAGACGAATTAATTGAGTTAAAGCACTTGCTGCAATTTGCAAACACCAACCCCAATAATGCCGACTTGCTGGAACTGACCGATTTTGCCACACCAATGCTTAAAACGGTACTCGAACTCGCACTAAGGAGTCGCTATCTCATATTTGATTACCAAAAGCCGCACGATGGGCAGATGACGCGACACGTGTACCTGTTAAATTTTTTCAATCGCAATGCAAATTGGTACGCAGTAACTTTTGATTTTTTGCGCCGAGAGCAGCGGACATTTCGAGTTGACCGTATTCAAGCTGCGCGTTTAGATGATCAGGCATCAATGCCGCAAAAACAACTCGCTGCGCTATTAAAGCTTAGCCGCCCTGAACCTAATTTAATCGTCAAGTTAGGCAAGTCAGCAATAAGCAAATTCAAACAAATGCACCTGCCAGCGCTTAGTTTGCACTATTTAGACGCTTTTCAACAAACAGCAAGATTTTCAGATTTTGTTGAGGCGCACAATCCGGAACGCTTGGCTTCTTACGCTGAGTGGCTGTTGTTTTTAGGGGACGAGTTAGAAGTTGTGAAGATGCCAAATGAACTGCGAAACGTGATTCGAAAAAAGGTAGCCAAGTGGTGAGATCAAATAATTTATAAAAAATTTAACACTAATTTGTCAGCAGTTTAGCACCTTGTATTATTGTAAATAAACAAGGCATGAGGAGTGAACAACATGACAATTAAAAAGCGGCTTTTTATATCAAATATAATGATGATTATCATTCCAAGTGTCGTTACAATTGTTGTCTTTTCAATCTGCGCCATGATTTTTAGAATGATGTTTCAAGAAACGCCAAACCTGAACCAAGTTGGAATTGATGCACATGAAGTCCGGGACGCATCTATGAATGCCCTCATCGCGTTGCTTGCTTTTTTGGTTTTGGTCGGTTTCGTCACCGTAATGTACTTTACCAATCGCTTTCTGACAAAGTTTGTGTTTAAAAAAATTGAACAACCTCTGGAAATGCTGTCGGATGGCGTTCACCAGGTGAGTGACGGCAATCTGGATTATCGGCTCACTTATCAGCAAAATGACGAATTCAAGCCAGTTTGTGAGGGCTTCAACAATATGGCTGCGCGACTGAAAGATTCCATCGAGGAAGTCCAAAAAAACGAGAGGAATCGGAAAGAACTGCTGTCCAGCATTTCACACGATCTACGTTCACCTTTGACTTCCATTAAAGCATTCGTGGAAGGTTTACTTGACGGTGTGGCTACGACACCTACATCACAGCGGGAGTATTTGGAGATTATCAAACAAAAAACAGATGACATTAACAGTATGGTGTCACAATTGCTTTGGTATTCAAAAATGGATATGGGCAACTACCCGATGTCACCGGAAAAATTGGACATTGGGCGAGAACTTTCTGATTTTGTGACTGCTTCCAAGGAGGAATATAAAGCCAAAGGGCTGATGGTTCATGCAGGCGACATGTTTGCGTTTGCCAACAAATATATCTACGCTGACCCAGCACAACTTCGGAGCGTTTTTGCCAACATCTTAGACAACAGCGCCAAATACAAAAATAAAGATGCTGCTAACACATCCATTCATTGTGCGGCGAAAAACGGTGTAATCCATATCGTGTTTGAAGATGACGGGCCGGGTGTCCCGGAAGATTCACTTCCCAACCTTTTTGATGTATTCTATCGCGGCGATTTTTCAAGGAGTAATCCCCGTCAGGGAAGCGGATTGGGGCTTGCCATTGTTGCCAAAGCGGTAGAAAGGATGAACGGCACGATTTATGCCAAAAATCGCAAGGAAGGCGGCTTGTGTATGGTAATAGAAATCCCGGAGATGAGGAACGCGCGATGAAAAAAATTTTGATTGTTGAAGATGACCCTCAAATCGCCATGATTGAAAGAGATTACCTTGCCGTCAATGATTTTGAAGTCAAAATAGCACAAACAGGAGATGAGGGTATTCAAGAGGCGTTAGCCGAACAATACAACCTGATATTGCTTGACCTCATGTTGCCGGGAACAGACGGCTTTTCGGTATGCCGCACATTGCGGGAAACGCTGGATATTCCTATTATCATAGTGACGGCCAAACAAGAGGATATTGACATGATTAAGGGGCTTGGACTGGGCGCGGACGATTATATCACAAAGCCTTTTTCGCCCAATGTTCTGATTGCTCACGTCAAGGCGAATCTCTCTCAATACGAGCGGCTAAAAAAGACCGGACACAGAAATATGAGTGAAATACGCGCCGGTGATATTTGTATTCAGACAGGTTCCCGACGTGTGTTTGTCCAGGAGAGGGAAATTGAAGTCAAAAATAAGGAGTACGAATTGCTGCTGTTTCTCGTTACAAACATAGATATGGTGTTTAGTAAAGAAACGCTGTATGAGCGGATTTGGGGGTTTAACGCGCTCGGTGACAATGCTACAGTAGCCGTTCATATCAACCGTCTGCGTGAAAAAATAGAGCATGACCCCGCAAATCCAAAGTATATCCAAACTGTTTGGGGAGCGGGCTACCGGTTCAAGGTATAAACAATACGGAAAAACGCAACTTTGGGCAGCGTGAACTGCCAAAAGCTGCGTTTTTTGTTTTCACTCTGCTCATTGTCCAGTTTATAAAAAGTTTATGAACGGTTTAACCTCGTTTTATTAGGATTTTCAGTAGCGGACTTATACTTGAAACATCTTAAAGAAAGGTGGTTATACGTATGGATTATTTACTTCAAACAAAAGAGGTATCCAAGAGCTTCGGTGGCAAAATAGCTGTTGACCACGTGTCTCTCGGTGTAAAAAAAGGTGACATCTACGGCTTCATCGGAGAAAATGGAGCCGGAAAAACAACGCTTATGCGTATGGCCTGCGGCCTGGCAAAGGCTACCAGCGGTGAAATTATATTATTCGGAAGCCATGACCTCGTTTCTCAACGACATAGGATGGGCTGTACAATTGAAAACCCGGCGCTGTATCCGTCCATGACGGCAATGGAAAACATGGAAGCACAGCGTTTGCTGCTCGGCATTAAGGATGAAAAGGTATCGGAAAAGTTGCTGGATACAGTCGGACTTAGCAGGACGGGCAAGAAAAAAGCAAAAAATTTCTCCCTCGGTATGAAACAGCGGCTGATGATTGCTCTGTCGCTTTTAGGTGACCCGGAACTACTCGTACTCGATGAGCCGACAAACGGCCTTGACCCCATGGGTATAAAGGAAGTCCGTGACTTGTTTCTGCATCTGAACGAAGATCGTGATATGACGATACTGATTTCAAGTCACATCCTCGGTGAATTGGAGAAGATCGCCACCCGTTACGGAATTATCAGCAACGGAAAAATGGTAGACGAATTTCAAGCAGATGAATTGAGTACCCGTTGCGGCAAAAACCTGCTGATATATGCAAATGACCCTCGGCAAACAAAAGAGATCATAAGCCATATGTTTGCGGACGCGCTGTGTGAGCAAACGCCTGAAAATGCGATCCGACTGAAAGGCCATCTCGAAGATGCCGGCCATATCAATACACAGCTCGTCAACGCCGGGATTACCGTAAATGCGTTGATACCGGAGGGTGAAAGCTTAGAGGACTATTTTATGAGTCTGATGGGAGGGAAAAAACGTGCTTAACATTTTAAAATCAGATTTTTATAAATTGAAAAAGAGCAGAGCTTTTTGGATTTGCACCGCTCTTTGCGTCATATTCGGTGCTATGATGGTTTTTTACATGCAAAAACAACTGGCAGCCGCCCAACTGTCGGGACATGACCATGACCTTGACCCGTTGGTTCCGCTTATTCCTCATGTCAGTGGTATCTTTATGATGGGGAATCTTATGTCAGTTTTGGGCAACACTCCGCACATTCTCATTATGGGTGTATTCACAGCTATATTCGTATCAAGTGAATTTATCTATGGAACGATGAAGAATACGCTCTCACGCGGAGCGGACCGAATCAAGGTCATTTTTTCTAAATTCATAGTTTGCAGTATCGCTTCTCTTGTCATGCTCGGTGTGTATACGCTGGCAACGCTTATAACAGGAACGATGGTATGGGGATTTGATCCGCAAAAAGCCGCAACCTTCTTGGGAATACTCGCTATGCTACTGACACAAGCACTCCTAGTGCTTTCCTTTACTACAATTTTTGTCTTCACTTCTATGTCTATGCGTTCCAACGGTGGAGCGATCGCAGTCAATGTTATATGTGTTGTATTGGTATCTTTATTGCTCAGCGCAACCAGCTCGCTTTTGGGCCCTACTGTTGATTTAGGAAAGTATTGGCTTATGGGCAATATAACAACACTCGCAACCATCTCACCCGCATCCGGAGATATCACTCATGGAATACTCGTCGCACTTGGGTGGAGTGTTGCCGCCATTCTAGCGGGAATAGGGCTGTTTAAAAAACAGGATGTAAAGTAAACCTGAAAGCCGACGTGACGAAAGGCCTTGTCCATGCATACGAGACAAGGCCTTTCGCAATGGACACAAATATGAAGCAAATGAAGCAAGATATTTGTATCTTTATGTATGCACTGATATGCATACCATTTGAGCTTTTGAAATTTAAAGAGCTCCTTAATCGTTGAAAATTTTCTTGAACATCCCCATCGTCCCTGCTTATGATATAGGTGGTACGGTCTTTTACTATATATAGCCTTGATGAATATTTCAGATACATCTCTGGTACCACTTAATACGGGCGTCAATGGTTGTTCGCAAGGTTTTCCGTGATTCTGCGATGAGACATCAAGTGGGTAAAACATCTACAAACATAAATTACTCACCCGGCTGGCCGAATAGGTAAAATAGTTCACCTAAAAAAGTCTCAACAAGTTAGTTAAGACTTTTTTTATTATGAGTAACTTTATTGAGAGAAAAATAAGACTGAAAATTGGTGATTTTAATGAAAAGTCGAATTATCACACCCGTCGCAATAATAGCCGCTATGCTTCTCTTCTTTTGGGTAACAACGTGATCACATACTTGTTTTGCAGTTCAAAAATCAAGGTGATTGCATAACCTTACAAGTCGCAAAGCTCATGAACTAAGGTTCTTGATTAAATAGAAAGACACCACTCTTTTTGATACAGTGAATTTGACCGAAACACTACCAATCAGAAAAGGTGTCTTTCCCGTGATAGCAAATATCATCACAGTAATCGACCCCCTGGAGGCACCGATATAGCTACCGCCCATTATAAAGATAAAAAATAAAATAACAGCAGCACTCGAATCAAGAACCGCTACTGTAGCAAGGTTACTCGTGTATCCATTCTTTTATTCAAGCATAAATTTCATGAGATTTCATGACAAAAAAATTCTTTACTGCTCTATAATTAATGAAATAGACTATTCCGTAGTTGACAATTATCACGCAATTAGATAAAGACTTAATGGAAGAAAGAAATACGGTGGATTTTTTGGATACAAGCGATCCGTTAGCTCGTCACAGTAAAATTACAGGCAGCATCTATGCGGATTATATGTCAATGTCAATAAGATGATTGGTTCTGCGAGCCCTAATTAAATATTCTGCAAATCAATCACTCTTCTAAAAATCTTCTCTCACCTTCTGCTCGATAAAAAGCAAGCGGTTCAAAGTAATTCAAGTAGCTTTTTTTAAATAAACTATAAAACCTGTGGAAGCGTGTCCAAAATGGAACATGAGGAGTGATGATCTTGAGAAGTCACGAAATTGAATTAAATTTTGCAAAGGGATTACATACGCGTACGGCTGCCGCTGTTGTCAACATGGCAGACAGAATCCAGGATAAGTATCAAGTTCGTCTATTCATTGTTTTTCGTAACAGGCGTGTGCCTGCAACAAATCTGATGCCACTTGTTAACTTAAAGATTAGAGATAAAGATCGATTGACGCTCATGGCGACAGGAATGCATGAAGAACAAGCTCTGAATGAATTCAATCAATTTTTTGAAAGCGGATTCGAAGATTTAAACAACCAGACGATTAATGATATTGATACGATCTTAAACGAAAATATGATCACGACAGAAAAAATTTTCCATAACATTGCGAATGGCATTATCGTCACCGATCAAGCCAATCGCGTGATTCTATTTAACTCGTTTGCTGAACGTTTGTTTCAAATAACAAGCGATCAAGTCATTGGCGAACCGTTCACCACATTGCTCCCCTTACCCGATTTAGCGCTTAAAGATGATGCACCTGAAACGATGATTCGCAAGGTCATTAATAACCAGATTCTTTTAATCACCCGTCGACCGCTTGTCATCGATGGGCAAACGCGTGGAACGATTACCATTCTTCAGAACATATCCCGATTAGAAAAAGTAAAAGGCGAATTGAAAGAGGTTAAAGAATTAAAAGAACGCCTTCAATTAATCTTAAAATATGTTCAAGACGGAATCTGTGTCATGGATAAGAACGGCTTAGTTAATTACGTCAATGACGCCTATTTAAAAATACAAAAACTCAACAAGCCCGATGTTATCGACAAAAATATCAGTGAACTTTCACCGCACGGGATCAGACAGACTGTACTAAAGACCGGTCACGGTGTTAAGAACAAAATTATAAAGAAAAACGACGACGTCATGATTATCTCAAATGTCAGTCCGATTATTGTTGATGGCGAGCAGGTTGGTGCCATATCGATCGTGAAAGATTTTCGTGAAATTCAGCAGCTGACTGAAAAGTTGAATCAGGTCACATCACGCGCCGAGTATCTTGAAGAGGAACTGATCCGATCGCGAAATCCGGAAAAGATCTTCAGCAATTTTATTGGCAAAAGCGGCAAAATTATCGATGCTCTGTCCATTGCTCTCAAGGCCGCCCGTTCGAAAGCCACGATCTTGATTCGCGGCGAAAGCGGCACAGGTAAGGAAATGATCGCAAAGGGCGTTCACTATGCCAGCGCCTATCGTAAAGGACCGTTCATCCGAGTCAATTGCGCCTCGATTCCGGAAAATCTATTTGAGAGCGAATTGTTCGGTCATGAAAAAGGATCGTTTACTGGAGCCGTCTCGCGAAGACTTGGTAAATTTGAACTGGCTCAGCATGGCACGATTTTTCTTGATGAAATTGGTGAATTGAATATTCATATGCAGGCAAAAATCTTGCGCGTTTTACAGGAAAAAGAGATTCAGCGCGTCGGCAGCGAAACCGTTGAGAAACTGGATATCCGTATTATTGCTGCGACCAATCGTGATTTAGAAGAAATGGTAAAGAAAGGTGAGTTTCGTGAGGATCTTTACTATCGGTTGAATGTCATTCCTATTTTTCTTCCGCCGCTCCGCGAAAGAAAACAGGACATTGCCCTTCTCGTCGAACATTTCATGAATCGATTTCAAGAAAATCGCGATCGCCCAATTCTTGGTATTTCAAATGATGCTATGGAATCCCTGCTAGCCTATGCATGGCCCGGAAATGTACGGGAAATCGAAAATCTATTTGAACGTTTGTTCACTTTGATCGATAACGATTACATTGAAGCCGAGGATCTTCCAACGTATATTCGCGGTAAAAAATTGAGCTCACAGCATATTCAGCATTTCGGGCTGCTTTCATCCGATCGCATACTGCCTATGGAAGATTATGAAAAAGAAATTATTAAAAAAGCTTTGGAGAAATATGGGAGCTGCAACGCTGCCGGAAAAGCACTACATTTAAATCATAAAACCGTTGCTGCAAAAGCAAGAAAATATAACCTTATCAACTAACCGGTGGAGCAGGTTGATAAATAGTACCAAAGCAAAAATTTCCCTTGCGCATTTTTACCATGTAAGTATTTGGTAAACGTTAATACAACACTGTTTTTGCCTTCCTAAAGAATTGGCATCAAAAATGCTTCTTTAAAATTAGCAAGAAAATAAGGGGGCAAAAAATGGAAGCGTTTTTAGGAGAACTGGCCGGCACGTTTATTATGGTACTTTTGGGGGATGGTGCGGTGGCCAATGTCATTTTGAAAAAATCTAAAGCAGAGAATTCAGGCTGGATTGTGATCACAGCCGGATGGGCCTTTGCCGTTGCTATTCCCGTTTGGATTTTCGGCAGCGTCAGCGGCGCCCATTTTAATCCGGCAGTTACTCTGGGACTCGCTTGTATTGGCAAGTTTCCTTGGAGCAGCGCTGCAGCATATATGACTGCACAGTTTATTGGTGCTTTCCTTGCTGCAGTGGTTCTCTTCCTCCACTTCTACAAGCATTTTGAGGCAACAACTGATCCGGCAACTAAGCTTGGGGTTTTCTCCACCGGACCTGCGATTCGCAGCAAATTCTTTAATTTCTTCGGCGAGTTTATCAATACTTTTGTTCTTTTATTTGGAATTGTAGGCATCGTTTCGCAAAAAATGGCTCCGGGACTCATGGGACTGGCAATCGGTATTCTCATCTTTGCCATCGGTCTTTCACTTGGCGGAACGACCGGGTATGCGATTAATCCGGCGCGGGATTTAGCTCCGAGAATTGCTCATGCACTTCTTCCCATTCCTGGGAAAGGAGGCTCGGATTGGGCCTATGCCTGGATTCCCGTTGTCGGCCCGATCCTTGGCGGAATTTGCGGTGCGTTTGCCTATGTCCTTCTTTTTCACTGAATTAAACCATTTCATCCTATCAGGGAGGCATCATCATGAAAAAACTGATCAATCAACCGGAAAATAGTCTTAATGAAATGTTGTCGGGTATGACCAAAGCATATCCAGATTATTTAAAAAGGCTCGAACATACAAATGTACTTGTTCGTCAAAATTTAGATAACCAAAAAGTTGCCGTGATCAGCGGCGGCGGAAGCGGCCATGAACCGACGCATGCCGGCTATATCGGCACGGGCATGCTGGATGCCGCGGTTGCCGGCGATATCTTTACGTCACCTACACCCGATCAGATCTACGAGGCAATCAAAGCCGTTGACAGAGGCAGAGGCGTACTGCTCGTTGTCAAAAATTACAGCGGTGACGTCATGAACTTTGACATGGCAAAAGAAATGGCCGAAATGGAAGGCATTGAGATCGATTCAGTGATTGTCAATGATGATGTGGCTGTGGAAGACAGTACCTTTACTACGGGAAGACGAGGGATTGCTGGAACTGTTCTCGTTCATAAAATTGCCGGAGCAGCTGCAGAACGGGGTTGGAATTTACAAAAGGTCAAAGCAGTCGCTGAAAAAGCAATCACACACATTCGCAGTATGGGAATGGCACTCAGTCCATGTACCGTCCCGTCAGCCGGGAAACCAAACTTTACTTTAGCTGAAGATGAAGTAGAAATCGGCACTGGTATTCACGGTGAACCGGGCACGCACCGTGAAAAAATCAAAACAGCTGATGAAATAACCAAAGAACTTTTTGACCAAATCCAGGCTGACACCCCGTTCAAAAAAGGCGATGAAGTTGCAGTTATCGTGAACGGCATGGGCGCAACGCCGCTGATGGAACTCTACATCGTAAATAATAAATTCCATGATCTTTTGAAAACACTCGGTGTGCACATTCACCAAACGTTTGTCGGTGAATTTATGACCTCCCTGGAAATGGCAGGCATGTCGCTTACCGTCCTGAAACTGGACGATGAATTAAAGTCACTTCTCGACGATTCGGCTGACACACCTGCGCTCAAAATTATTAAACATTAAACAAAAAAGGATGGTTGACTTATGGCAAATCTTAATCAAGTTGTCGGCGCTTTGAATCTTGCGGCAGACATTATTGAAGAAAACAAACAGCATTTGACGGAATTAGACGGAGCCATTGGCGACGGCGACCACGGAATTAACATGAGCCGCGGATTCTCTTTTGTCAAGAAGACTCTTAGCGAGGGCGGCTTCGAAACCGTCGCCGACCTTTTCAAGAAATGTGGTATGGATTTAGTCGCTCATGTGGGCGGAGCATCCGGGCCGCTTTTCGGCACAGCTTTTCTAAAAGCGTCCATGGTGCTTAAAGATAAAACGGAAGTCAGCGCAAGCGATTATCTCAGCATTCTCAAAGCTTCCGTCGAAGGCATTAAAATGCGAGGCAAATCAGATGCAGGTGAAAAAACGATGCTCGATGCGCTTATCCCCGCCTATGAAGCCGGCGCAGAAGTTGAGAAGCAAGAAAAGAGCGCTCAAGAAGTGCTCAAGGCGGTCAAAGCAGCTGCAGCAAAGGGCGCGGAAGATACCGAAGCATTAGTCGCTAAAAAAGGCAGAGCCAGCTATCTCGGAGAACGAAGCATTGGCCATCAAGATCCGGGAGCAGCGTCGACTGCACTCATTCTTGGCGCTGTCTCCGATTTTTTTGCCGCATCTTGATAGAATGCTTAAACGCTTTTTCAGGTTAATTCGTTCTGAAGCTAATGTTGCAGTCTTGAAATAAGAAGGGAAGGTATTTGTTGAGATGGTTGGAATTGTATTGGTTTCGCATAGCCGAAAAATTGTTGAAGGAATTCAAGAACTCGCTTCTCAGATGTCGAAAGATGTCCCTGTTGCTCTTGCCGGAGGAACCGATGATGACCGACTCGGTACAGATATTACAAAAATCAGTAAAGCAATTCATGACGTTTACTCCAATGACGGCGTTTTGGTTTTCTTTGATATGGGCAGTGCCTATATGAATGCACAGATGGCATTAGATTTTCTGGAAGAGGACAGCAGCAAAGTAGAAATTGTTGATTCAGCATTCGTCGAAGGCGCCATCACCGCAATTGTTGACAGTGGCTTAAATAAAAACATTGACGAAATAAAAGCAGACATCGCTACTATGAAACTTGGAAAAATGCCTTGATTGATCCACTTAAAATTTGATCATCGATTTTTAGAATGAACCGAAGATCATGCGCACGCAGTGAACAGAATCTGTTCGATTGACCTCCGCTTAACGAAGAAGCGGAGGTTGTTGCTCTATATACTCAAGTAAAAAGCATTTTATCAGTCACGGATTCTTTTCGCCCCAGCTTATCCTACAGTTTCATGGCCTTATTATAACGAGGCTGTACCAGAAAGTTAACAGCCTCAATTCATTCTTTGTTCGAGTGTAAACAAATAATTATTTTCATTCCCACTCTTTTATAATCAATAAAGTTAGCAAACAGAAAGCCGATTTGTTAGGTTTTTGAATGAGCTGAAGACGTTCAGATAGGGTTAATAAGAATTTAAGTGGTGACATGGCAAGTACCTAGCCTAAGCTGATTATCGTTTCTTTTTTTGCCACTAAATCAATATCTACATATTCTTTTATGTAGGTTATCTTTAAAGAACGATCAACGCCGTTTGCCAACCCTTTAGGTAAAAGAGTCACGCTGTTCGGGACTGTATGGATGCTATTTAAAACAGACCCAAGATTATCAAAATCGATAACATTATATTTCTTAAGTTTTAAGAGACTCATAAGTTTTTTTCGATAAGGACAATCTTCGTCTTTGCTCACCACAATGTTAAAATTATTCTTTGTGTTCCAGTCACAATTACTAAGGATGAAAAGCTCCTCGCGGAAAGAATGCATGGATTTGTATGTTTTATTATCAAAATCGCGATTTATCCATATACAATCCACTTCATTTTGATCTAATTTCTTGAATAATTCAGAGATTGAATGCGTCGAATTGATAACATTTCGGTAACCACAACCTTTCAAACGCTGCGTAAACTGAGGGACTACCGAATATGCCAGAGTCGGCGTCGCACCAACTCTAATCGTTTTATATTTTGACAATTCTTCGACCATGTTGTGATAGTCCATAAGGATTTTCTTTGAATGAACATACAATTGATCTGCCGCCGGGAGTAAAGATATCCCCTTATTTGTTCTCTCAAACAGTCTAATTCCCAATTCAGTCTCTATTTTTTTGATTCTGTTAGAAATATTGGGCTGAACATATCCAAGATTATCCGCAGCTTTCGAAAATGAGCCACACTGATAAACCTCGACGAAAATAAGAAGATCATTGAACTCCATTCCATTTCCCCTCTTGCCATAATTATTATTGATACCGGATATGATTTACAACTATTATACAGGTCACGCTAGAACATGTAATCTTATTCATAGTAAATAAAATGGGGTGTTGAAATGATGTTTAATAATAAAGTGGTATTGGTAACCGGTGGCGCAACAGGAATTGGGAGCGCAACCTGTGTAAAATTATCTTCTCTGGGTGCTAAAGTCGTTGTAAACTATTCAAAGTCACTTCAAGAAGCTCAGGATACGTACAATCAATTATCAAATGATGGGCTGTTGTATCAGGCAGATATTAGTGATGAGCGTCAAGTAAGGGAAATGATTCTCGCTTGTATTCAAAAGTTTGGGAAGTTAGATTATCTCGTTAACAATGTTGGTATAACCCATCAGTTAGCTATGGATGATTTTGATGGGGCCACTGATGAAGTCTGGGATAAGCTTTGGAATGTAAATGTTAAAGGAACATTTTACTGCATTAAGCACGCAGTACCTTATTTAAAAAAAGAACAGGACGCAGCAATTGTTAATGTCGGTAGTGTAGCAGGTATAACCGGGTTAGGTTCCTCTGTCCCATATGCAGTGACAAAATCCGCTGTTCATGGATTAACAAAATCGCTCGCGTTTTCACTGGCACCAAACATAAGAATTAATAGTATTGCCCCCGGTGCTGTTAATACAAGATGGTGGAAGGGAAATGAAGAAAAAATGAAAACTCTAGCTGGGAATATTCTCTTGAAAAGGATTTCCACACCTGAGGACATTGCCGAAACCATTTGTTATACACTTCTTCAGAAATCGCTAACAGGACAAATCATCGCAGTAGACAATGGTCAAACTATGTAAGAAAGCATTACTTTTTGAGTTGTAACCCAAATTCTCGGGAAATTATAACAAGGTGATCAAAAATGTGCGTCAGAAAGGGATTTTTAGGTTAGCGCCCCTTCTTCGAGTAAGTTTAATGTTTCTTGTTTAACCTACTACTGTTATACCTTTTTTCATAGAAAGAAAAAAGATTCGAGGATATTCACCCATTCCTCGAATCCAAATTTACTTGGCGGTGCATCGCTCCATATATTAGGTTCTGTAAAACGAGACAAGCTATAGCTGCTGTTTTCGAATTAACGCGATCATTTTAGTATTTCTTGCAAACCATACTGTACGTATCCGGTTTACGATCCTTAAAAATAGTGTAGTAGCCCGACTTTAATTTAAGCGGTAATTCAGAATCGAGTTCTGCAAAAATGTATCCTTCTTTTTCTTCGTTCAGTTCTCTAAGCGGTTCACCGAGAGGGCTAATAATCTTGCTTCTTCCAAAAAAACCGAGCGTCGTATCGAAACCAACACGATTTGCCGCCACGATATAAATAATGTTGTCTATTGCCCGTGCCCTAATAACAAGATCCCAGTCCGCTTCATACGGTTTCTCCCAATTTGTAGAAATCACAAGAAGATCGGCTCCGCGAAGGGCATAAGTCCTCGCTACTTCAGGAAATGCTGTATCATAACAAATCATCATTCCTATTTTTCCAATTGATGAGTTGATTAGGGTATATTCACAGCCAGAACGAAAATAGGTTTTCTCATTTCCAAAAAGGTGAACCTTCCGATATACACCCAATACTTTTCCATTATTGTCAATAAAGACAGAAGAGTTGTATAAAACGTCAGTAAGAGTGGAATCCTGTTCCGGAAAACCATAAATCACATTAACTCCGTGTTTCTTGGCACACGACCCTATCCGTTTCATACTTTCGCCGTACGGTACTACTTCGGCAAGGGCATGGAATTCCTTGTTACACTCATATCCCGATGTGATGAGTTCGGGGAAAACGATAAGGTTCATTTCCGGATGTTCTATCATAACTTTATCGATATAGTTTTCCATTTTTCTGATATTTTTATCCACATGGTACATGACCGGTTCCATCTGAACGCAAGAAACATTCACATTCATGAGTGACTACCTCCCCAAATTATAGAATCTTATATTTGTTCCGTATTCGGGTTCTCTTGCAGACTAGTGTGTTGTTTAACAAAAATATAAAAGACAAAAGAAATAATAAGCCAGGCAAGAAATATAATTGGCAATACGGCCATCGGGAATGAAGGGAAGGGATAGACACTTCCGATCAGCGGTATGCACAGCAAGATGAACGAAAATACTGCCGTGACGACGTGGGGCCATTTCAGTTCCTTTAATTTATAAAGTAGAAGAGGCGCTGAGACTGTCACAAGCAGATAGTTAATTAAAAATCCGTAAACAGCCATACTTCCAGTCCAGTTGTACACATCCATATTTGAACTTCTGAGCAATTCCAGGACAACAGGAATACCTCCTACGACAATTGAACAAACCATGATGGCGATGTACGGAGTTTTGTTGATCTTGTGGCACTTACCTATGGCATCAGGTAAATACCCCTCATGACTCATATGAAGCATGACCCTAGCCGCAGCCGTTATCGATGCCACGCCGCAAGACCAGAAACTGACCATAGCGCCTATTGAAATTAAAAATCCGAGAATGCCAACGTGGCTTTGCCGCGCAAGATAAGTGAGCGGCGCAGTTGATTCACCCAGAGATGTTTTACTACCTGCAAAACCCATGACCATGATCAAGGACATGACCACAAAGAATATTCCCACGAAAACGCCACTTCCAATGACTGCACGTGGTATGTTACGTAGCGGTTCTTTGGCTTCCCGCCCCATAGTCGTCGCACTTTCAAAGCCGACAAAACTGAAGAAGGCAAAAACAAGTCCTAATCTTATGCTGTCAAAAGACATGCCTTTAAGATTAAACTGGGAAGTTCCAAGGTTGAACCCATGATGGATCAAAACGAGAATCCCCAAAAGAGTGATTAGCGTCACAGAAATGGCTTCAAAAATGAGCATAACTTTGGCTGAAAGTTCAACACCCTTATAAGTCATAAACCATGCAACTGCGGAACCAATAATAATAATCAGGGCAGGCGAAAGCTGAATACCAGCATAGGCGAGCAGATTATTTGCATAGTTTGCAAAACCACAAAGCACTGCACTTCCGGTTACTAAGTAAGAGAATACCAAACCACTTCCGGAAACAAATCCGCCTGCGGGGCCGATACCCTCTGAAATATAAGTATACAGAGCGCCTGTTGTGGCAGAACGCTTAGAGAATACATTTATTTGTAAACTTAATAGAACGATGGCTAATGTTGCAAACACATATGCGATCCATGTTGCATTACCGGATGTAGCAAAGACAACAGGTATGGTTATCGCCGGTGTCGCGGTCGGTGCAATATTTGCGATAGACTGACCAAGAACTTCGATGAATGAAAGACATTGTAAACGGAGTCCACTTTTTTCTGAAGGTGCTTTGACCATTGAATGACTCATTTTTTTCATCCCCTAATAGAGTTGTCTTTAACAGCACCTTGTATTTTCTAACGCAATATTGCAAAATTAACCATCATTTATCTCTCTTTCAAACCTACAGATCAAAGTTTGTCAGTGATTTGTAAGCTTTTTTTTCATCTGCCATTTTGATTACATGAGCAGTCTATTTTTCTAATTGATTTAAACCCTCTTCAATAATGTCAATCCCTTTTTGCAACTGATCATCCGTGATCGTCAAAGGCGACAAAAAACGAATGCAGTTTCCATTTATTCCAGCATTCAAAAGCAGCAAACCATGATCATTAGCATAATGAACAATGCGTCCTGTCCTTTTTGAGTCAGGTAGTTTAGAAACGCGATCCTCAACAAATTCAACCGCCGCCATAGCACCCAGACGTCTGACATCACCTACGAAAGGAAATTTTTCTTTCCATTCATTTGCTCGCTGCTCAAATAGTGATCCGATTTTCTCTGCTCTTTCAGTCAAGTGTTCCTCTTCGATAATCTCCAAAACGGCTAACGCAGCTGCACAGGAAATAGGATTTCCGCAATACGTCCCTCCAAGAGAACCTTTCAGATCGCAGGCATCGATAATCTCAGCTTTCCCTACAACTCCGCTTAACGGAAAACCTGCTGCTAACGATTTCGAAACAGTCATCAAGTCAGGAGAAACAGCAAAGTGTTCGATAGCAAACATTTTTCCGGTTCTGGCAAACCCCGCCTGAATTTCATCGGCAATAAAAACAATACCATGCCGTGTGCAAAAATGACGGACAAAGGTTACAAAGCGCTTTGAAGGAATAATAAATCCGCCTTCACCCTGCACAGGTTCCATAACGATACAAGCTACGGATTCCGGTGCCACTGTACTGACGAAGAAGTTTTCAAATGCCGCAATCACTTGATCATCGTAGGCTTCATTGGTCATTCCTTCGGGTTTCCGGTAGTAATAGGGATAAGGAGCTTTATATGTTTCAGACGTAAAAGGACCAAAACCAAACTTATAGGGTTTTACTTTACTCGTCATACCCATCGTTAAATTGGTCCGTCCATGGAATGCCCGATCAAAAGAAACCACAGCTTGGCGTCCCGTATAACGACGAGCAATTTTAACTGCATTTTCCACAGCCTCAGCACCTGAATTTAACAATAAGGCTTTTTTAGCAAATTCTCCGGGGGCAATTTCACACAATTTTTCACATAACTCAATGTAAGACGGATACATAATCACATTAAAACCCGGATGAATATAACTTTCTAATTGTTTTTTGGCTGCTTCAATAACTTTAGGATGACAATGGCCTACATTTTGAACACCGATCGCACCCGCAAAATCAATGAATTGATTTCCGTCAATGTCTGTAATTAAAGCCCCCTCCGCTTTGGAAGCTATATGAAGATTCCCATTCCCTACGGCAGCCGCTACAAACCGATCTCTCCTCTCCTGCCATTGTTTTGTTGATACATCTCCTAGAAGATCCTTTAGCACATGGCCCACTCTCCTTTTAATAGATATTTTGATTAATTTTTGGTATTATGTATAGTATCAAAATTCTAATAATTTTGGTATCAGAGGTTGATTTCATGTTATCGTTAATTAATCTATCAAACCAAAAAGACGATTATATTTACCGGCAAATCTATAAACAAATAAAAAAAGAAATTTTACTCAATCACTTTCTGCCTAATGAAAAATTACCATCAAAGCGCGAGCTGGCTGAAAGTTTACATGTGAGCATAAACTCGGTTAATGGTGCTTATCAGCAGCTTCTTGCGGAAGGCTATATTTACTCAGTTGAACGTAGTGGATTCTTCGTAGAGAAGCTTGAAAAAGTACCAACCCCATTTAGTACGCTAAAACCCCTCAACCCAAATCTTGTCGAAAGATCGGAACCCAAAAAGGACTGGATCTCTTTTTCTCACATGTCAGCAGACCGATCCGTTTTTCCTTTTGATAGCTGGCTGAACTGCGAACATAAGGCGCTTAAATCAAAACGCACGGAGTTAAATGACGACTCCTCACGTTATCCCCAAGGCATCTATTCTGTTCGTTGTACAATTAGCCGTCTCTTATCGATTACCCGGGGTGTTAAATGCTATCCTGAACAAATTGTTATTGGCGGAGGAACCCAAATCCTTATCCAGATACTTAGTCATTTGTTTCCGGAAGGTTCAAAGTACGCCATGGAAGAACCCGGTTATAGCCGAATTTATCAATTGCTCAAATTGCAGCATGCCGATGTAACGTCCATCGAATTAGATCATAAAGGGATTGCGATTTCTGAAATAATAAAGCAAGACCCAAATATTCTCTACATTACACCTTCCCACCAATTTCCAACGGGCATCGTAATGCCAATCTCTCGTCGTATTCAACTGTTAAATTGGTCTTCGCAAGCCAAAAACCGTTATATTATTGAAGATGATTACGACAGCGAATTTAAGTATCAAAGTGATGCAATTCCCTCCATTCAAGGCTTGGACACATTTGACAAAGTCATTTACATGGGAACTTTTTCAAAATCTCTGCTTCCTGGTTTGAGGATTAGTTACATGGTACTCCCGCGGCATCTGCTGCAAAGCTTTCGCGAGAGTGAAGGTTTTCTGATGCAAACATGCAATGTCCTCGCACAATTAGCCTTACAAGAGTTTATTGATTCAGGAGAGTATCAGAAACATATTAAGCGAATGAAGCAAATTTATTCAGAAAGGCAAACGAGGTTAATTAAAGAATTGAACGGGCGTTTTGGCAAAAACATAGCGATTCATGGAGCGAATGCTGGTCTCCATTTTATGTGCACTTTCAAAGCAGAACGTTCCATTGAGGATATACTTAATCGGGCCGAACAGAAAAAACTGGAATTATACAGTATAAAACGGTGTTGTCTCACTCATTACCATCCCTCCAAAAAACCTGTATTTATTTTGGGATTTGCTAATTTGCCTCTTGAAAGAATTGAAGAAGGAGTCGACAGACTTTATCGATCGGTAATCGGGCCTTAAAAGCTTATGAAAAGAACGAAACGAGCCTATGTTTTATTCGCAGTTTACGCCTACTACCATTTTCCAGTAAATACCCTAGTGCTTTCCCCACCATTTAGTTTTGTAGGTAAGTTGACTAACAAATTCCAATCAACTGACTGCGCTAATCATTTGGGCTAAATAATGTTTATTTAATAGTCCTTTGACGCTTAAGTCTTCCACCATAATCTGGTCGTGGTTTTTGACCAGTTGAGTGGAAAGCTGATACAGAAAAATCTATCATTCATCACCCAGTGTAATCATGAATTTTGAAGTTATATCTTTGCTATACTTTATATTAATATCGTCTAATATCGAACCCAGTTTTTCGATCTTTAAGCTGTTTTGACCAATAACAGCAATATAGGGTTGAAAATCAAAAAAGAAAAAAACATAGCAATCCACCTCATAACACAATTCTAAATCTTCATCATCAATGCGCTAAACTGTGCATACCTTTTGTTGCTCTATTACAATGCAACATCGCTTTTTATTCTGAACAAAGTATGGCTCCAATTAGTTTCTGCCTATGATAAAGTGGATAGAAAGTTCACTACTTATCGCTAAAAATATAAATAACCCTCAAGCTATTAAGCGAATAATGCCAAGTGAAACAATTCCAATGATCACAACGACAAGTAAATTTTTGAAAATAATTGCACTAATTACAGTTGGGACAGAAGCAAGCAAGTTTTCATAATTGACTTGGGGGAGACTCCCCAAGTGTTGATTGAAAAGACTGATAAACCAAAGAGCCGACATAATGACAATGGGAACAAAACTTAAATAGTCGATGACTGGTTTAGGTAAGTCAAACTTTTTTAATAAAACAAATGGTAACACACGAGAGATCCATGTAGCGATGCCACAGCCGAGGATCGTCAGTAAAGTAAAATTAAAAGAAGGCATGTTTGATGATCACTCCAAATTCACACCCTAGCAGGGTCACTAATAGAATTAGTAAATTACTTGGTACAAAGATCAATCCGATATAAATCAAAACAAATGTGAATGCAATGACGATAATCTGTAAGAGTTTAGGTGTTGATTTATCGGATATAACTTGTAAATAGAGCAACCCAATAAACATGGCAACGATCGCAAAATCCAATCCCAACTTTTCCGGATTTGTAATAAAGTTCCCCAGTAGCGCCCCTGCAAGGGAGGAAATAATCCAAGTCAAATAGGAAATCCCATTCGCCGTATTGAACCAACGCAAACTTAACTTATTTCCTGAATAGTTAAGTTTGTTCATGCCTAATGCAAAACTTTCATCCGTCAGCAAAGTTCCAATCAAAATATTCTTTGACAGACTCTCTTTTTTAAAATAAGGGGCAAGTGTCATACTCATTAAAAGCATTCGTGAGTTGACTAAAAAAGTCGAAAATACGATTGATAGTATTGGGCTATGACTGGCCAGCATGCTGACGGTAATAAATTGAGCTGATCCTGCATAAATCAAAACGGACATCAGTAAAACTATTAGCGGATTAAAACCCGCTGCTTTGCCTACGATACCGAAAGCGATGCCGATTCCTATGTACCCGAAAACAGTGGGTAAGGTATCTTTTATAGCTGTGTGGATGTCTAATTTTTCATCCAATGTCTACTAACTCCTCTGTATTTTTTCTATAATAATCTTGAATCGATTGTTCGAATCGATACATTTGATCTGTATACCGCACTCATCCTGATCGTCTCCAGAGCTTTGCTCCTGTGATCAGAGTATTATATAATATAAAGAACGGTTGTTTAATATATTGAACTAGAAATTACTTTAAATTCATTTGATGCGTTTGTCAATATATTAAGAGGAGTTTCTTTACAATGGAAATCAATCAGATTATTGGTCTTAATTTAAAAAGGCTGCGCACAGAAAAAAATATGACACTCGGTCAATTAGCAGAAGCTGCGGGAATCAGTAAAGGTATGTTGTCCCAGATTGAAAATGGCGATACAAATCCAACGATCAATACGATCTGGAGGATCTGTGCCGGATTGAATGTGCCGTACACTTCATTATTGGAACCGCAAGAACAACCGAATACACAAGTAATGACTAAAAAAAATACACTAGTTCAAATATCTGATGAGGGTACTTATCGTGTGTATTGTTATTACACAGAAACGCCAAGCCGAAATTTCGAGCTTTTTCAAATGGAATTGGATGAAGGGGCAGAGTATACTTCTGTCGGACATTCAAAAAAATCAGATGAGTATATTATGGTGTTGGAAGGCCAACTGACACTTAAGATAGATGAACAAACATTAGTATTGAATGCAGATGACGCGACAACCTTTAATGCGGACAGGAAACATATCTATAAAAATACTGGCAGAGGCACTTTGAGAACAATCATAATCAATTATTACCAAGTATAGCGGGTGTCCCCCTTAATTTCATAAACGCTATCACACAATGAAATGAATCAAAAAAAACCCACCAAAATCAAATTTTGGTGGGAAAAAGCAGTGGTAAAGGTAAAGTTGGGCACGTGTCTGCTGATTGGCTAGCAGTGCTTCTCCCAAATCCATACTACCGTTTAAATCATTTTGTTTCACAGGTACCTTTCCGATCATGTCTTTAGCTTCACTTTTACTCGTCCCATTAACAGCGGCATGGGTTTGTTCATTCATCATCAAAACGGCGTCTGCAACAAAGCCAATCAGGAGCAATCACGTTGTCCCCCTCACCATGCCTATTGCTTCCTTTAATATTCTCCTTTAATTACAAAAAACGAACCCCGAATTGTTCCAGCTAGTTTAGACTTCTGCCTAGCAAACTTAAACTTTCCTTCTAATTCCTTGGGAACTTCCATCCCCTCAGAAAGCTTGAGACCAACGGCCCGCTTCTTAGATTCATCAATCGTATACATGACGTTAACCTCAAGGCCATCCTCATAAAAGACGTAGGCGAATTTGATATTTTCCACTTGAAAACGCGATGTTTCTAAAGGCTTGGCCGCAAACTCAATATCCCGTTCTTCTTTCAAAATTCTATTCACATAATCAAGGGTTTCCTGACTTTCGCTGGTTGGTACAACTGTAAATTCATGCTTATATTTGTTCATAAAGTAGCGGGCCTCATTAGCACGTAAACCGGCAAGCGCCTCTGCCACAGGTGAGGACCCGAATCCAATCGTGGACACGTTTTTAAAATCAACGATATAAGCCATTTTCATTTCTCCTTTTATCATTTTATCTTCTAACAACAGAAATCCACAGATCGCCAAAAGTCGGGCCGTTTCGCTGTCCGTCTCAATCTTTGCTTTTAAAATGCTTATTTCCTTCACTTGACGGTTATATGATACCCCAAAATGATATCAAAAAGCGATACTGTTTAGGTGTCACGATGAAAAAAGTGAACATCAAATACTACAGTTTATTGAGCCATTGACGGACCCGAAACATTATAATGTAATAATTGGAACGTATTTCACTGCAGATATTTACTCAGGCCTTATTCTATTCTCCTGATAGGAATGACTTGTCCAGAATCAAAGTATTCTTTCTTCGGTTGCATATATCGGTCAAAGAAACCCTTGTCTAAGCAAAACAGGTTAGCAAGAAACAGGGGCGTGATATGAAACTCGGATCCCAGATCAGAAATAGAAACAATACACTTATCGAAGAGTAGCTGTATCAGGGACTTTATCCGGCCCGGACGAATTGGCGGAATTCGATCGTCAAGGGGTTCAAGTATTTGATAGCTCTTTTTGTGTAATTGCCCAAAGAAATAGCGATTCTCCTGATAGGTCATTAAGCCTAATTGATAAGCACGGTACTCCAATGCGACGAGCGAAACCATATACTTGCGTTTCATCTCGATGTAGTAGTCTGGATTGGAATGCCTTGGTAATTCAGCAAAATCTCGCTTAAATTCCTCCTCAGGCAGCAGGAAGGCAGAGGCAAATTGATTGGCTTGCTGCTCGATTTGTTTGTGCTCTTGTTTGGTCAGTGTTTCCATATCAACGGCAGTGTGGAGCAGAAGGTGTCCAAGCTCATGTGCCAGATCAAAGTTTCTGCGAACTGCTGATTTTTTGATGTTTCCTAAGATAATGAATGAGCGGCCATCATCTGTGATTGTGCTGTAGGCATCAATTTCCGGGCCAAGGTTCTTTTCAACGATGTAGATGCCACTCATTTCAAGTGTATACATCAAATCTTTATTGTGTTGGAGCTTGAGAAATTTTCTTGCCAGATTGGCCGTCTGAGAAATTCTTTGATCCATTGACTGATCCGGATTGGATCGCAACATTTCCGTAGCCTTTTGTCGGAGTACAGTGATCGCTGAATTAGGTGTAATTAAAAATTTTTCAAAAAAACTGACGTAGTAATCAACATAGCTAATGTAGGTTAACTCAAGCTTTGCTTTTTTCCGTGAGTCACGATCCTTCGACCGATAAGCAACCCTCTCTTCGGATGCGGTTTTATGCAGGAATGTCTTTGAGAATAAGAACTTTGTGTCTACAAAGAAGAGCTCACGCACTTTGTTTAAGACTTCGATCCTCGGAATCGTTGACTCATTCTCATACTGCCAAACTGCTTGTTCCGAAACGTTGAGCCAGGCTGCAAGTTCTTTTCGGGAGAGACCGTTTAATTCGCGTAATTCAGTTAGTTTCTCGCCGAAAAACATAGCTCATCACCTCTTCTATTATTGAGCACCCTGGTTGTCTTCTTTCTCTTTTTTCACCACTTCATAACCAAAGGACTGTTCTTCAGAGGAGTATACACTTTCAGGGATTTTGTCGTTTTTAACCGCTGCTAATTCGTCTTCATCAAAAGTAACACCACTTAACCTGATGAGACGCGTTAGATCCGTAATTTCTACCAGGCGCATCGTTTCCTGGTTTGGCATAGTCAGCTTGATGGTGCTGATCATCTTGCTCATATCGTCAATTTCGTAAGTTACAATATAGAAACGATAGAAGCCGGATGGTTTCTCCATAACTTCGTTCTTGCGGATTGCATCAAATTCTGGAAACGAGAGTTCAAGTTGAATTTGACGGTTCTCTCGTTTCCCTTTCAATTCACCTGATTGAAATGCCGGATTATTGATTCCAGCGTACTCGTAAAGATAGTTCTGATGGGTTGCACTACCGGGCCTGCCATCAAAGTTTCTGTCCGTAGAACGGGCGTTCTTGACAATGATCAGTGCTTTTCCGTCACCATCGTCATATGTAAATTGCAAGTATTCCCACGTATAGCCAGCCTTATCGAGATTAGGACTGACACTCTTGAGGCTTTGAATACTGTCTTTAACGCTTGAGTCAATGTGATTTCCTTTGACCCAGGCATAAGCACCACTAACGGCCAATTCATCTTGGGCGTTTCTACGGGCACCAAGATAAGATTTATAGCCCGCCATAATACCATTTACCAACTGTTGTTCCAATGAAACAGGCAGGTCGAATGCTGACATAGCAGTTTCCTCAACTTTCTAGCATTTTCTCTTATTATATTTCTTTCTTTCAAATTAAGCAGTAAAAACTCGATTTTTTTTAAAGTGTCGTAGGGGACATGAACATATCGGATTCAATTGGACTATTTTGTCATGCCAGGCGTGTGGAGATGTCACACTGGCGCCTACTCATCTGTGCCAGTGTAACATTTAATTGCATAAATGCCCTTCTCTTAAGCAGGGAAATAAGAGAAGCTTTTTGATTCGCTCATAGGTTATGCGGAAAAACATTCTCCCCCACTAAATCAAGTTGAATAAAGTGGATGGTGACACAAAAAGCTGGGAGGCCCTGAATTCCTTGATACAATAGGGATTCCGGGATAGTTTTTCCTATTCCTACTCTTTTGTATTCAATGGAGTTAAAGGCCAGAACATTTACTGGGATTTTGAATGAGTTAACGACACTTTAACAGAGTTAAAAGCGGGTAAAACAGTGACATACGGTATTAGTGTATAGTTGTAAACCGATAATATTAAAAACCTTTCTTGTTCAATTGAAAGTAATCGAGAACTCGCCCTATAATTTCCTTATTTCTCAGCGGTCTATACAAATTGCTTGATCACTTTTTCTTTTCAAGTAAAGATTTTATATTGTAATAAAAGATACTTGGTGCACCATAGGAAGTGTATTTTTCTGGCACATCGATCTGATCCACATTCTCAATAGTACCTCCACTTCGAATCCAATCTATCGAAATTTGTTTAATAGCATAGAGGTAATCGATCATATCATCCAGAACCTTTGCCGTCCCAATTGTTCCATGACCAGAAACAACTTTTTTGATTTTGAGATTTTTAATTTTTTTTAGTATATCCAGCCAATGATCCACATTTCCCTGTCTGATATCAGCATGGTATCCGATGTGCATAAGATCAGCCAAGAATATTATTTGCTCCTTTGGCAGATATAGAAAAGAATCACTGCTTGTATGCCCCCCACCATAGGTGATAAAATTGGCCGATATCCTCGCTCCATTTAAAGTGATCTCATCTTCAAAAGTAATCGTTGGTAACGTCAGTTTAAACCTTTCCGTGTCCTTTATAATCATTGAATATTCGCCGAGTAAATCTTCTAGCTCCTGACGCTTTTCAGGATTTTTTTCTTGTTCAATCTCCACCTTCGTTTGATCTAAAAGTCCCGCATTATCCTTAAATATTTCTATAAATTTTGGCTGCTGAATAGCTATCTGTTCCCGAGTGAGCTTTGTACTAATAATCGGTACATCCTTAAAGACTTGATCTCCATTTACATGGTCAAGATGATAATGGCTATTCAGAACAATTGTTGCTTGTCGGCCCGTTAATTTTTCGGCAGCAATTCGTAAATCGTCGGCAGCCGTGGGTGTAGCGAACGCATCAAAAATAATCGTTTGATCTCCAATATCAATGATTCCTGCATTTGACCATGAGCCCGTTCCGGGTATAGAGAGCGCTGCCCAAACACCATCAGCGAGCGGGGTCAGCGAAAAATATTTAGATTCAGGGAGAAACTCTGTTAATACAGTCAAATATGACCAACTCCTAAAATTAGGGTGTTTTATTACAATCTAAATTACAAATGGTGATCAGTTCTACCCGTTAAATGTTGACGATGAACTAGATTACGATTTATTTTTCGCAAATCATTTTTCGATATGATCGATAAGCTTTTTTCCTTCGGGTGATGCCTGTCCGATTAAAGAAAAGGATAGCATAATTATTCGCAACGATCTATCTGCCAATCCGACAATCGCGACGTTTTGATTTTGTCCATGTCGTGCGTTTCAACATCAAGCTAATTCTCAATTTATCCTCTACTATATAATACAACGACATGATCATCTACGAATTTAACTTGAACATTTACTTGTCGGAGAATACTAGAAACTGTTATGCAGTCTAACTAAATAAGATTACCAAGGTATCACTTATTATTCTACTAACCTCTTTCTGCACTTATTTCTTGAAGTGATGTTTGATTTAATCTTCTTTTATTTATTGTAGTAATAGGCTAACGACGCATTGCAAAAGTAATAATGCCAGAACAATATTAACGATTTGAAAATGTTTCATATATATCTTTTGAAATAAGTCGCCAAAAAAGATCCAAGTTAAGGTGGCAATTGTACCTATGGTAGCAACGATAATTTCAAAAAAAATGATTCTAGCGTTGAATAATATGGACTTACATAACCTGTTAAAGCCGTTATACCAAATAAAAATATTTTTACATTAACAATCTGCAAGATAAAACCAATAAAAAAGGAAGCCGGTCTCTCATCTGTTTTAGTATCTGGCTTACTCATGACAATGTGGTATGCAAGCCACAAAATATAAATAGCTCCTGAATATTTAAGTACTGACATGATTGGATTGATTAAACTCTCTAGTCCAAAAACAAAAATGGCACATAGTACTTGAACAACATAATAACCGAAAAAGATCCCGAGGAATAAATGTTTTCCTTTTTTCCATCCAAAATTAGTCATCGCATTTAATGCGAGAATATTTCCCGGTTCTGGTGTGAAGGCATTGATTAGAGAATAAACGACAAATGCGGATAATGCGTGAACACCCATATCAAAATCCACTCTACTTTCCATAAATGTTTTGCAATAACTAAACCTGCTGATCATCTCTATATGAACGAGCCGCATAATAACAAGCGAAGTTGGTTCACTTTACTTGCTACTAATTAGAGTCTGCATCTTCATGTCTCTGGCATTTATGTCACCATCCAAACCCTTTTCAACCCTTCTTGCACGTCCTTAACTGATCCAAAGTCCCGGCAACTCAACGTTCTGCCTGCTAACTCCGTTGATCAGGAAATAGATGGGGTAAACTACACAAGAGCCCGTAATCCTTGATACGTCAAGGATTACGGGCTTTGCTTTTAACTCAATATCACAGCTGTGTCGCGATCCATTTCCACTGGTTGCTGATGAACGAGCTGTAGATGATTCCGTGAAAACAATTGCTTAAATCTTAATGGAATGATACGTATTCTGCTGTGTTATCCCGTCGGTTTCAAAATCGCCGCCATAATCATTTCGATCACGTCGCTGAGAGGAACTTCTTCCGAAGAATAAACTTTATTTTGAATACTCCTTGAATAATTTTTGATGGTTGAAAAAACGATAGAAAGTAAAATCGAAATATGGGTATTACGAAGCAAACCAACCGAAATTCCCTGTTTGAGTAACTGTTGAATTTTTTGATTTTGGTCGCCATTCTCATTTTCTCTTACGATTAATTGGACGCTGGGTGCTTCTTTGATTCTCTCAATTGCAGTTATGATGATCGGATACGCCATTGAAAACACGTATAAGGCTTCTATATACCGAATGAGTTTTTCTTTTAAAGGTGCCTCATCGTCCACTTTTTGGTTCAAATAAATGCTCATCTTCGTAACCTGATTCAAATACACATTCTTAATCAGGTCTTGTTTGTCTTTAAAATATATATAAATATTGGACTGAACAATTCCGGCCCTTTTCGCAACTTTGGTAGTCGACAACTCGGCGATTCCATTTTCAGCTATTAATTTGACTGTTTCATCAATAATTTTTTGGTATTTTGCTTCGCTTTTCTTTTTCATGATACTTTAATGTTACAAAGATAGGACTATCCTTGTCAATGCAGGCGCTAAAATCATTTTTGACAAAGGATAGAATTATCCTTTATAATGGTTAATGAAGATTGATCTATCTTTTTTAAAGGAGGCATATATGATTATGAAAATTACACTCACCGGTTCCCTTGGACATGTCGGGCTGCCACTCACAAAGCAGTTGGCCGCATCCGGTCATGATGTGACTGTTATAAGCAGTAATGAAAACAGAAAAGAGCAAATTGAGCAGTTGGGAGCCCGTGCCGCCATTGGACTCATTCAGGATGAATCTTTTCTGGCCGATTCTTTTGCAGGAGCAGACGCCGTCTATTTAATGCTTGCATTGAGTTCTTCATTTGACAAAAATGTCGATGTTATGGATCTTGGCCGTCAACAGGCAGCTGTCTATGCGAATGCCGTCAGACGTTCCGGCGTTAAACGAGTCATCAATTTGAGCAGTATTGGAGCTAATTTAGGCAAAGAAGCAGGTACTCTCTATGTTTACAATATTATTGAAGGTATTCTAAGCAACTTGGAAGGTGTGGGAATTACTTTTGTTCGTCCAACGAGCATGTATTACAATTTATTTGGCTTTCTCAATACAATTAAAACACAAGGGGTTATTGCGACCAACTATGGCAACAACATCACACAATCCTGGGTGGCGCCCGCGGATATAGCAGACGTCGTTGCGGAAGAGTTAATGACACCGCTGACCGGAACCAAAGTACGTTATGTTGCCAGTGATGAATTGACAGGACAGGAAACTGCGCAAATTTTAGGCAAAGCAATCGGTATGCCTGATTTGACATGGGTTGAAATTAGTGATGAACAGCGGCTCGAGGCACTGGAAAAAGCAGGAATTAATAAAGCGATTGCAGCCGGCCTCGTTCAGATGTCGGCAAACCAGCGAACCCATACCTTTTATGAAGACTATAAGCGTCATCATCCAAAGTTGGGCAAAATCAAAATGGCGGATTTCGCCAACGACTTTGCTAAAGTATATAATAAACGATAAAGCTGATTGGATTAAAATAAAAGAATTTGGCATAAGCTTCATGAACTCAGTATGCGTTCATGAAGCTTTCTTGATCTACCTTTTTGGGCCGATGCGTGCTGGGCGTTAAAAATGAATCACGCATCATCCGTCGTTACCTCGTGTGATTGCTTCAGCAGATCTTTGAGCGATTTTTCTAGATTATCGACATCTAATGCGTTGAGCTCCTTTGAAGAAAAATGAAATTCTAATCTGGTATGATCTTTTTCAATTTGATTGCTTGTAGCTAAAGCATTATATTGACGATAAGTATATCTCGAAATGACATGCAATACTGTACGATAACGCATATTTTGAAGCGCCAGGACCAATCGATTTTCATTGTGACTGTAGACTTAAAAAGGAGAAAGCTTATGAACATGAAGGAGAAGATGCACAGCGGCGAGTTGTACTTGCCTGATGAGCAATTGATGAATGAGCAAACAATATGTCTAGACCGTTTGTATGATTTTAATATGACACGCCCGACTGAATTTGAGAAGCGAAATACTATGCTCAAAACAATGCTGGCTGAAATCGGTGAGGGGTGTTATATTGAGCCACCATTTCACGCTAATTGGGGTGGGAAATATGTCCACTTCGGAAGCCAATCTATGCAAACTTTAATTTGACAGTGGTGGACGATACACATGTTTATGTTGGAGATTATACAATGTTCGGCCCAAATGTTACGATAACAGTAGCAGGGCATCCAATTTTACCAGAACTAAGAGAGAAAGCTTATCAATATAACGCTCTTGTTCATATCGGGAAAAACTGTTGGATATGGATTGATTTTATTAAATTAGTATAGTAAATTGATCATATTTAAAAACTTTATACAGAAGTGTATTAAGCAACTTCCTGAAAACCGCCTAAAATCAATTTGGGTGCGTCGGAAAATCAATTCCGTTACTAATTATCGTTGATGGTTCAATGAAAACAGAATAAGAGAAGACCAGTCCTGTCTCTTTAGAGAGATGGGATTTTTTATTAAAATCGACTATACTTTTGTCTCATTTTAAAATTTAAGTTTATGCTTACAAGATCAGGAAATAGACTTTTTAAAAGAATTTTTCTTCATTTGTGAATAATTGAACGGTTAGAATATGCACCTAAGTGGATTTGGAAACGCTTTTTCGTCAATTTATCAAAAATCGTACCGATAAACTCTCTTTTGGAACATACACTGGAGCGTGTCGTCCGTGAATCGGCTGTAAACAACGAAGAGTCGACAGTAGGGGGAAAAAGAATTAGCAATAAATGTTAAAGAATTGACAGTAAACAACCTGAAATCGACAAGTGCGGATAATCAGAATATAGTCCGGGCTTTGACGATATTTTTTCCCTGATCTCGTCAGTCAGAGCAGTCTTCCGTTTCGTTATCACGCATTCAGTAAAAAAAGATGAAACAAGAGGGATACCCAGTTTATTAGAATTAGGAAAGGAAAGTTAATATATGAAAATAACAAAATCAATGGCAAATGTACTGCTATTGTTAGCGTCTATACTTTGGGGCTCCGGATTTGTTGTCATAAAAGTAGCTCTGGACGCAAATGTGTCTGTGGGATTCATAAATTTTTTCCGAGGTATCCTCTTTGCTGTATTGGTACTCATGTTTTTTCATAAAAAAATATTTAAAATGACCTTTAAAGAATTTACAATCGGATTGATTGCCGGATTGCTCAATTTTGGTGGATATATGACACAGACTATTGGTATCCAGTATACCACTCCATCAAATAACGCTTTTATTTCATCAACATATGTGGTTATGGTGCCTTTCATAGCTTGGATCATCTATCGAAAAAAAGTCCAAGTGAAAAGCTTTATTTCCATTCTCTTTTGTTTACTTGGAATGGCTTTATTAACAGGAATATTTAATACCGCGTTCACTATTAATATAGGTGACATATACTCTCTCATCTGTGCGCTGTTTTATGCAGGATCCATTGTATACCTTAGCTATGGAGCAAAGGCAGCTGATGTCAGTGTTGTAGTTTTTATGCTTGCGGCTGTACAGGCAATAGGCGGATTCGTCTTTTTCCTCTGGGAAGGGATCGGACAGCTCGCAGCTGTCAATTGGTCCGTTGCAATCGTACCCTTGCTATACATAGGAATAATATGTTCATTTGTAGGTCAGACTTTACAAGTTTTAGCACAAAAACATACTGCCGCAACAACTGCCGGACTCATTATGATGCTTGAAGGCGTGTTTGGAAGTGTTTTTTCAATAGCTTTTGGATTTGATCGTTTTACAGTTAATCTATTTTGGGGCGGAACACTTATTACACTCTCCCTTATTCTTATGGAAACAGATTTTCAGCAGTTGTTGACCAAGGCTCATAGCCGTTCCAAAGGGATACATTAACCAAACAAATACTATTAATTGATTGGTATTTCCGGTCAATTCCAATCGAATTTTAATGGTTCAGCAAGAAATCCTTACACCAATCTACGAATTATCGACATAGGAGCATCGTACAATTAGAAATTTAGCGTAACTAAAAACCCCTGCCCGATTAAAGCTTTAGCAGGGAACCATATCATTTTTAACAGTTTTTATCCATTTTACATCGCAACAAACGTTGTTAAACCGGCACTGTCGCTCCAATTTATATTTTCCTGCTATTTCCATTATTTTGCAGTCAACAAAATTAGAGCAAAGATCGTTGATTTATTAGAATTTTGAATGAGTTAAATACGGTCAATAAGAGTTAAATAAGGTTTGGATGGTGACATGTTAAATTCGTCATCTTCTCTTCCTCTTTACCGATTTATTCGACTCATAATTTTCCCCATTCCAAATCGCCAAAGTGATGGATGATTTCTTGCAATCCATACTGCAATTCTATCTGTTAATGAGTGATAATATCTTCTTGAGGGATTTGAATCCGTCGCAGCTTTATAGAAAACTTTTGCTAAATCATCAGAAGTGGCCGATACTTTATAAGACGTTAAAATCTTCTTAATCGCCTGCACAAGTTTCTTGTATGGTGAATCTGCTGTTAAATTTTTTTCTGCGTTTTGCACCGCTATTTCTCCCCACTCAGATTGAGTACCACCGGGCTGAATCACAATGCTCCGAAGCCCGAATTGTCGAATTTCTATATCCAGTACGTCTGACCACATACCTAATGCCGCTTTGGTCGCATGATACCAACCACCGAGTGGCATATAAACGTTTTCCCCAATAGACGTCACATTGATAATTCGGCCAAATTTTTGCCTTCGCATCAGCGGCAAAACTAGCTTAGATAATTCACTTGCTGCAAATAGATTAACATCAAACTGATATTTGGCATTCTCGAGACTAATCTCTTCAAGTGGTCCATATTCTCCATAACCTGCATTATTGATCAGCGCATCAATTTGACCTTGTTCTTTTATTGCAGCCTCTATAAAATTTTTATTAGATTCATTATCCGTAACATCCAATTGATGAATGTGAATGCCAAGTTCCTGCAAATCTTTCATGCGTTGAATTCGTCTAGCACCGGCATAAACAATCCACCCGTTATTATAGAAGTATTTTGCGCTCGCATACCCCATACCCGATGAAGCTCCTGTAATTAATACGACTTTCTTTTCATTTTTCATCCCCAATGCTCCTTTTAAGAGACCGAACGATCGGTCATTTTTGATTTTATTTAAAAGCGCATTTCTGCGCTTTGGTTAACCATTGATTTATTTTTGCACTTTCATCGCTCTCAACACCATCTGAATTGTAGATTCGAGTTCCGAATCCGTTAGGTTATCATTCATCTGTGCCACTTTCATGGGTAGAGAGAAAAAAGCTACATATACATATGCCGGTGCTTTAACAAAGTTCGGATCTTTAATTATTTCTTCAAAAGTTCTAAAAATGGGTGCAGCCGTAGTTTCGGCATATTTATGTGCTTCTTCGCTTACCATACTTGGATTAGATTGGATTGCTTCCATAAACTTTGCTTCTTTAGGATAACGCTGATAACGATGGACAAAATGACGAATGAATGCGCCAATACGCGTTTCTAAATCCAAATGCATGGCTTCAGCTTCTGCAATGCCATCATCCATCAGATCCTTTACATACATGTAGGTTTTGGAAAGCAGTTCCTCTTTATCTTTGAAATAAACATATACCGTTGATTTGGATATTCCAGCTGCCGCTGCAATCTTGCTCATAGACAAATTGACTAAATCATTCGTTGAAGTTAAATTAAAAACTGCATTGCGAATCAGTTGTAATTTATTCTTATCTTTACTTTTCATATCGCAATAATAACCGAACGGTCGGTCGTTGCCAATTATCTTTAATTCCAACATCATACTCCGTAAACCAATCTATGCATACAAGTATAGTAATCCGAGAATTTCCCTATAACGTGCCTGTAATAATTAAACCAAAAATCCCTGCTAACCCCCTTCCTTTATGAACACTATGTTCTATATGAGCGGTTCGGTGTTTCATCTGGCTTAAGCTGGAGTTTATCACCGCCCCATCTTTGATCCGTTCGAAATCCCTTCCAAATAAGATACGAGATTGCCCATACGCAGACAAAGAGGACGATTAAGCCGTAACCCATCCAATTCAGGTCGATTTTCTGTATCCAGCGCCAGTAGCCGCCTTGCAAATGAAACAATTTGCCTGCAACCTGGCTGAGTTCGACAGCCCCGATCAGCACCGCCGCGGCAACCGAAATGGTGGTGACCGTGAGATTATAATAAACTTTCCGAATCGGCGTATCAAAAGCCCAGCGATAGGCATGCGTCATCATCACCGAATCCGTCGTATCCATAATATTCATCCCTGCCGCAAACAGAATCGGTAGCGCGAGTACAGCAATCCATGAGCATTGTGACTTTGCCGTTTCCGCAGACAGCGCGAGCAGACTGATCTCAGTTGCCGTGTCAAAACCAAGTCCGAACAGGAAGCCGAGCGGCAGGACATGCCAGCTCTTGTTAATGAAACCAAACAGTGGACGAAACAGATGTACCAGCATGCCGCGCGATTGGAGCAACTGATCAAACTTTTGTTGATCAAATGCATGTTTTTTTAATCGAATAAAAAGTTTCTCCAAGTCAATTAAGATGAACAGATTGACGCACGCGATCACGATCAGAAAACTTCCCGATACAATGGCGCCGATCAGCCCGCCAAGATGCGAAAACAGTGGCAGGTGGTGCTGTGCCCAGTGAACCGATATCGCCAGCACGGCAGCCATAAGAAACACAACCGACGAATGACCGAGTGAGAAATAAAAGCCGACACCCATCGGATTTTGTTTTTGCTCCGCCAGCTTACGCACAGTATTGTCAATTGCTGCAATATGATCGGCATCAAAAGCATGACGAAGACCGAGCGTATAGGCAACCATCCCAAGACCGAGCATCACCGGATTGGTTTCGACTGCAAGAAAAAGAAGACAGACTCCGATAAGATGCAGCGCCGCTGAACCCAGATAATAAGGCAGACATTTTTGAATCACAGGATTTCTTCCTCTCTATGATACAAAAAGGCGGCGTCCATTTTCATGATCACGAAAATTTGCGCCGCCTCTTTATTCATTTACTTGGTTTCATTAAGAAGCAAAGGCTTTGCGTTCAGCTTCAGAAAGTGATTCGTTCATTCGTCCGCTGCGGAATCCGCTCAGATCAAGCGTGACATAGCTGAAACCAAAACCAATCAGAGCTTTGCTGACTTGGTCGCTGAATTTCAGAAAATCGTTTAGTCGCTCCGCGGGAATTTCAACACGCGCCACTTCGCTATGCCAGCGCACACGGACCGTTGCGAAACCGAGATCACGAATATATTTCTCTGCTTTCATGACTTGGGCAATGTTTTCCACCGTCAGCGTGGTACCATATGGGAAACGAGAAGAAATTGAGCAGGAAGAAACCTTATTCCAGTTCGTCAAAGCGACTTCTTTAGCCAACGCGCGGACATCGGTTTTGTAGAATCCTGCTTCCTGAAGAACACTGCGGGCACCGGCTTCCGTGCGGGCACGCAGACCGGGACGGAAATCGTTGTTGTCATCCATGATCATACCGTCCAGTACATAGTCAATTGTGTTCGCTGCGGCAAGTTCATTCATTCGCGCATAGAATATTTTCTTTGCATAATACCAACTGTCTGGTGTGTTGTGCTTAATATGGGATTCTTCCAGATAATTGAGTTCCGTGCCGATCACTTTGGCGCCCAATTCTTCAGCCAGAGCAACCGCCTTATCGTATTCTTCATTGGTGAACAGTTCGGAATTGGCGACAACAGCCAGTACCTGATCACTACCCAGTGTATCGAGTGCCATTTTCAGCACAAGTGTGCTGTCAATACCACCGGAAAAGGCAACAACGACGCGATTCATTTTCTTTAACAGGACGACTAAGGTTTGTTTTTTTTCAGCTAACGTTTGCATGGATGATGACCTTCCTTTTCTTCTCTTAACTTTATTTGTCAATCCATAGTGACGATTCATGAACCATCGTAGGTGATTGTTTCCTTACATTGTTTTAAATACTAAGGAAATAGCGGGCAAACAAAGCAGCACATGCACCACCGAAAAACGGCGCAAGGCCTGGTACGAGAATGCCGTACTTCCAATCGTTGTCTGCCTTTCCGCCTGGGATCGGCAAAATCGCATGAGCGATACGCGGGCCCATATCTCGGGCGAGGTTCATCGCGAATCCAGTCGGACCGCCCATGCCCATGCCAATTGCCCAAACGAGCAGACCGACGGCGATCGGGACAATGCCCGGTGTCTTGACCGTACTAATAGCCAATATTGCGGTAATAAAGATAAACGTATCGATAAATTCGACAAAGAAGTTACGCGGTAAGTAGCGTACGTTTGGATTCGTTGAGAAAATATTACGGATCTTAATCCGGTCAATGTTCTTGGAAGCTTTAAATTGATCATAATAAGCGATAAAGACAACGATCGCGCCGAAAACACCGCCGAACACCTCGGCAATGCTGAGCGGAATCACATTCGCCCACGGAATATTGCCGAGGATAGCCTGAGCCAGCACCATTGCCGGGTTAATGCAAACATTTCCAAAGATAAACAGAGAAATGGTGATACCGAATCCCCAAGTCGTAATCGCAAAAATATGACCTGAGTGCTGATATTTCGATGTATTTAGCACCTCGCAGCAATGCACACCGACACCAAAGACAATCATAAGTGCTGTTCCTAAAAATTCCGCAACTAATTGATGAATCACAGACTTTTCCTCCATACACGGTTATTCTCTTATTGATTTTCTGAACATGCCAGTCGGCGCTGCACTTCCCGTTCAATCTCCGCCAGGCTAACTCCATGGGTGCGTGCGGCCTGAGCGCAATCGTCATATTCGGCAGTCTCTCTGACCACATCGCCACGGCTGGCGATCTTAACGCGAATCGCACCGAATTTCGTGTCAACCGTTTTAAATTGGCGTTTCATGATGGATCGCTGCATTCGCTGATAACGGACGCCGATGGTCTGTGTATGCGTCAGCAGCAAGTCAACAAACTTTGCCTGGTCTGCAAGGGCACAAAGAACGGAAAGCTTACAGGCCGGCCGATTTTTCTTCATATAAATAGGGGTGAAAAAGACATCCAAAGCGCCGGCTTCAAGCAGAAGATCCATAGCAAATCCGAGCGACTCACCGCCTTGATCGTCCAGATTGGCTTCAATCAGCAGCACCTCGTCAGCGTTGGTACGTACGGTCTGCCTGCTTTTTTTTGACTCAAAAAGCAGCACACGCAAGGCATTGAAAGCACCTGTCTCGCGCTTTCCGAACCCGTACCCGGTCTTAAGCAAACTATCATGTTCAGGAATGGGACCAAATACGCTGACCAGCTCCTTGACAAGACCCATGCCCGTCGGTGTAATCAGCTCGGTCTGAACGTCTGTTCGCTGTTTGATCGGAATCGTGGTGCCGACGCGCATCTGCATTACCGCAGGCACCGGAACCGGCATTTGTCCATGTGCGACTTGAATAAAGCCGGAGCCATCGGACAGAGTCGAGGCATGAACTTCGTCGACGCCGAGCATATCAAGGGCGATGAAACAGCCAACAATATCGACAATCGAGTCCATCGCACCGACCTCGTGAAAATGAACGGCTTCAACAGGCATCTGATGTACCGCTGCTTCCGCTTTGGCAATTTCCGTAAACACAGCGATGGACTGATCTTTTATCTTCTCAAGCAAATCGCTTCCCGCAATCAGCGCACAGATATCGCTCAAATGCCGAACGTCATGGTGGTGGTGATGCGTGGAATGTTCAATAAAACCGCGGTCCTTTTCATGGTCTAAAACCACATCAAAGCTTGTCCCGTAAATACTGTTTTTCGCGAGCCGCTTATTTTCCAACTGGTAGCCAGGCACATGCAGTTTCGCGAGTGCCTCTTGAAACTGTTCATAGTCGATACCGAGATCGAGCAGCGCACCGATAAACATGTCTCCGCTGATTCCTGAAAAAGCATCTAAATAAAGTGTGCGCATTTCTTTTTCCCTCCGTACAGATCGAAGCTATTACAAATGATTGATCATGCTCGCTGAATAAGCGGCACCGAAGCCGTTATCAATATTAACAACCGTAACACCTGATGCACAGCTATTGAGCATCGCCAAAAGCGCCGTGATCCCATGCAAATGGGCGCCATAACCGATACGCGTGGGTACGGCGATCAGCGGTTTGTCGATCAAGCCGCCGACCACGCTGGCAAGTGCGCCTTCCATACCGGCGATGACGATGACGACCTTGGCGCGGCGGATCACATCGATCTTAGCGAACAGACGATGAATGCCGGCAACACCAACGTCATACACACGCGCAATACGATTTCCATACGCTTCAGCAGTTACCGCCGCTTCTTCGGCAACTGGAATATCTGACGTACCCGCCGTGACAATCGCAATATAGCTTTCGGTTTTGGGAACAACGGCACGATTGACGATAGCACAGCGTGCCTGCTGATAATAAACGGCATCCGGTTCTTCCTTTTGAATCGCTGCAAACTTTTCCGGAGAAAGACGCGTACACAAAATATTCACTGTCTGCTCGCGCATGGCATCAATGATTCCGATGATCTGCTGGGCCGTTTTGCCTTCTCCGTAAATCACTTCCGGATAGCCGTTGCGCCGTTTCCGCGACAGATCCACTTTGGCAAATCCGAGATCGGCAAAGTTGTCCTTATTCAGCGCATGCACAGCGGAGTCAACCGATTTCCTGCCGCCGGCAACCTCTTCAAGCAGTGAACGCAAAGCATCCTGTTTCATGACCGTCTCCCCCTTCTTTGCAGATGCAGATTATTGAACAATAACGCCTAAACCATCGGGAATCACAGCCACTTTCGCATCTATTCCTTCGCGTTCGAAAGCCATTTCCAGTGCCTGATCCAATGAAGTTGCCAGCTCCATATGCATGTCGGTAATCAGTTTCGGATCGACGAGATCGGAAAACATGATGACATGATGGTGGACAAGAATGCGCGCGAGAATTTGCGCGGTCCATTGATCCGGTACCGTCTTGAGCCGCGGTGTATGTACGGCACGCTCCAAAAATTCTTTAGGATCGGACACATCGGCCAAATTGTGGTAAAAACCATCGCCGCCGTGTCCGTCACGGCATCCGGCAACCATGATGATCGTGCCGCCTTCTTTATTTGTCGCTTCTGCCGCTGTCATCCCCTTCACTGCCTGATAAATGTTCTGGTCCAAAGGATAACCGCCGTTCGTCGAGATCGCGATGTCACAGTCAATCTTTTGAACACTTGAGAGTTCTTGAAGAAACTGGCAGCCTGCGTGATGGGCTTCCTCCATATCGCCGGCAAAGGAGCCGATGATTTTCTTATCTTCATCCAGGACAACATTGAGGATAAACGCAAGTTTGGCTTTCCTTGCTGCGTAAACCATATCCTTGTGAATCGGATTATGGTGCAGATTACCGGTACGTGCCTTGTTTGAGTCAATGAATTCACCGGAGTGGTTGGCCATGATCGTTTTGTAGGAGGCAACGCCTGGCAACACGGATTTGCGTCCGCCGGAAAAGCCGGCAAAGAAATGCGATTCAATAAAGCCTTCAGAAAGCAGCAAGTCGGCTTCAGCAGCCACTCTGTTAATGATGCAGTCGCCACCGGAAGGAAGTTGTCCGATTTTGACCATCGCAGCATCATCCGTCGAGATATGCATGACGATTTCTTCTTCATCAACGATCTTTTGTCCATATTTGTTAACCAGTTCTTCATGTGTGGACGGGCGGTGAAACCCGGTGGCAACCAGAATGCGAATGCGCGCACCCGGCGCTGCCTGTCTCAGCCGTCTCAGGAGAATCGGCGTTATGATATGCGACGGGACCGGACGTGTATGGTCCGAGCTGATGAGTACAATATCTTTTTTACCGCGCGCCAGTTCCTCTAAAGGGACGGAACCGATCGGATGATTCAGTGAATCTTCGACAATCTCATTTTCCGAGCGTGTGGTCCGGTAGGTTGCCGCTTGGGATACTAATTTGCCGGCAAAGTTGCGGTCGGGCAGATTCGCTTCAAGTGTTGTTTTGTCATAAGGAAGTTTGATGCTAACCATATAAATGAGCAGCCCTCTTTTCTTTTTTTCTACAAGGAACGTTATAAATCAAAACAAAAAGGCTGTCCGCTCTGTTTGCTATTCTCAAAATGTGTTAACATATGTATACTCAATTTGTGACAAACATTAGTGAAAAAGGCGTTAAAATAGAGTCCAGTGTAACATATGTATCTATCTAACAAACAAGATGGGAAGAAACAAAGAATGGTCTTAAGTGAGGTCGAATATCTAATCAATTTTTTGGATGCACATCATGTACCAACGATAAACAAAAGTCGACATACCTATCTGACCTATCATGGTCTTGAGGAACGCTACACGTATGTACTTAAGAACGGCATCATCAAAAACAGCATTATCCTTCAGGACGGACGAGAATTCAATTTGTCTTACATTGCCAAACCGGATGTGATCTCGTTGCTTCGTGACGAAGTGTCCAAGTTTACCTCCCAACCGTTTAATGTACGTGTTGAATCCGATCAAGCGACCTTTTATCAGATTGACCGTGTCACTTTCTGGAAATATGTCAACGCAACGCCAGAGCTGCAAAATTATGTGAAAAGTTATTATCGAAAAAAATTATCGGAGAACATTTTCCGCTCACAACGGATGATCATGAATGGAAAAAAAGGAGCCATCTGTGCGTTCATTTACAGCCTGATTGATTTGTTCGGGCGCAAAATACGTGAAGGTGTGTTGATTGACTTTACCGTAACCAACGATGACATTGCCGGCTTTTGTGGAATCAGTGCACGCAGTAGCGTCAACCGAATGATCAGCGAATTAAAGCAGGACGGCGCGCTCATCGTTAGAAATCGAAAATTTATCATCACCGACATCAGTTATCTTTTGGATCATATTGCGAATTAAGCAAGATCATTGGCGACGCAAAGTATGTTCGACAAGAGATCCTGCGCCTGCAAATGCCCATTGGATGACCGTTAATGTGACCAAGCCGAAGAAAATGGATGATCATTCATTTCAAAATATCCATACAAAAAAAGGATTGGCCGCTATGGCCGATTCCACCCCCTCGATGCGATGTCCATCAGAATTTGTTATTTCATATTTTGGACATTGCTGTTTTTTGAACCCTGCGATTTTTTATAAAAATCCTAAATTACAAGAATAAATTAGCCATCACTTCATCCGGAGAGTGATCCCCCCAGTAGGTAGGGTCACCTTTACCTGCTTCAGAGGCAGGAATTATTCAAGCTATGATTCCTGTATTCACTTTACTTTTTGCAGCTCTGTTTCTTAAAGAACGGACTAACTGGCTACAAAAGCTTTCAATTTGTTTGTCCGTTTTTGGTATTATATTTATTCTTGTAATGACAGGCGCTCAGTTTGGCTATATTAATTGGTTAGGTATTATTTTATTGCTTGTGAGTACTTTGTCCATTCAGGTTATAATGTCTTGGCAAGAACGATGACAAGAGATTATAAGATGATCGACATAACTTATTTAATGGTTATCACCAGATTTTTGTCATTTAACATTATGGCTTTAGCTAATCATCTGATAGATGGAACAATCTCAAAGTCTTTTCAGCCGTTTTTACATCTCTCGTTTTTTGTATCAATTTTAGTTTTGGGTATTTTTGCATCTTTTATTGCTTTCTTTTTGGCTAATTTTGCCTTATCTGAAATTGAAGCTCCAAAGTTTGGCGTTTTCACCAATCTCACAACCCTTATTGCCATGTTCTCCGGTGCTGTTTTCCTGCATGAAACCTTGTTCTATTATCATTATATTGGGGCTCTTTTCGTTATCCTTGATGTTGTCAGCGTTAATGTTTTTTCAGTATCCACTGATAAAACAAAGAAACACTTATCCAATAACTTTATCTGATTATACCGTTAGCTCATTATCTGGTAAAAAAATTAAACATTGATGTGTCATGGCCACTTCTTTGCCGTATCTCCCATCGTGCAGTGACTTTAGGATGACCTCTTTTTCAATACGTTGATTTTTTACATATCAGCAATAGCATTTTTTAATTCTTTAATCGCTTTTTCATACTCGGGAATTCCGGCTAACACTTTTAGACTGTCATCATCTATCAGTGACTCAATCATTTTTTTTCTTATTATTTTTTGCCCTGTTGGATTTACTTCTAGGTCATAATTCTCAAAATAAGGGTTGCCCTGATAATCATAGCCGGAGGAGAGCAGTCCATCCACATACGTTTGGAACCATTTGGCTGCCTCCTCCTTCTTACCGTTTTCTATGTGTAATTGGCAGTAGTTGTATGCTGCTGAATGTAACCCCGTTCCAAATAGATTCTGCATCTTATAAATGGCTTCCAGATAAAAGAATGCCTTATCATAATTCTGTTCTGTTTTTGAAATGTTTGCCAGCGTAGTTAGCGTAAGATAAGTTTGGTTTACATGCTGCATTAACATCCTGCTGCAAAGAATGATCGCCTCCTTGGTCTTACCCTGCTTCAGATAAAGAGTTGGGTACAAAGCCATTGGATTTATCGGTGACTGTGGAAGCTCCTTAAGTGTTTTTTCACTCTCTTCATAGTTCTCAAGTATCATCTGAATATTGGCGACAGAAAACAACGCTAGTGGTGTATATTTCGGTTCTCTACTTTCAACTACCTGTTGGAACAAGGCCAAGGAATGATACATCTTGGTCTTAATAAGTTCTTCCGAACGCTCATTTGACATCAACCAATACATTTGGAGCAAACTGGCAACAGTAAATTTTAAATGAATACTGTTGGGATACTCATTTAAGTACTCTTGACATCTTGCCTCTCCAACAACATAACCTTCATGCAGGAATACTTCCGTTAATTTCCAGGGCAAACGCATTAGAAATTCTGATTGATCGCGTGCTACAATGAGTGCAACAAATGAATTATGAATGATCCGAGAGGCGATAAGCCAGCGCAAGCACCGTTTTTAAATAGGGAAAATCAAAACCTGCTTTTAACCGCTTTCCTCGAATACTCCACTTACTCGTTGTCTCCTGCTTCAGTAAATTGACCACACATCGGCGCAGCAGAGCCATATTCTGCGCACTATTTTTCAGACGCATGCGCTGCTCGTCCTCTCGGAACGTGACATCGAGCACGTGATGAAGTCCATTTTCGATCTGCCAGTGCTGGCGCACGGCTTTAGCGAATGTTTTCGCATCGCTGGAAAGTGAGGATAGATAGAACCGGCGTTCCACGCTGACCTGATCACCAGTCTGCCGTTCAGACTCAACCACACCGACACTTTTAAGTCCTTTCCATTCCTCTTTTTGATCCAAAAAATCAATGGCGTCGGTCGTCCAGTAACGGCGGACATCGACACGACCATGACCTTTTTCGACCTGTTTATAGAAGCTGTGCGGGACATCCTTAAACGCATTTTTCTGTGCGTCTTCCAGATACAGTCGGACGTCTTCATGGAGCGTGGACTGGTTGCCTTTCAGAGCCAGCACATAATCCGCTTCTTTCTCCCTGATCTTGGCGGCAATATCTTTCTGGCAGCCCCTAGCGTCAAGGGTGACCACGCAGCCTTTGAGGTTCAGCAGTTCGAGCAGGTCAGGAATAACGGTGATTTCATTTGTTTTTCCCTCCACTTTTCGCTGAGCCAGTACCGCCTTTTGTTCGGTCGCCCATGCGCATAAGGTATGAATCGCTCGCTTGTTAGCCGCACGGTGATGGGAGCCACGCAGTGTTTTCCCATCAATGGCCACTACTTCGCCTTGGGTCAGTGTGTAGACGTCGGCTGTCCAATTCATGAAGCAACGTTCAACAGTCTCAGGATCGAGCAGAGAAAAGACCCGGGCAAAGGTATCATGAGAGGGAATCCCATTGGGCAACTCAAGGAAGCTTTCAAACCATTCTTTACGGGCATAGCCGAATTCTTCCATATCGGTAAACGAATCAATCGCACAAATCGTCGCGGTCAGCGCGATGGTCAGGATATCAATGAGATTATGGCGCAAGTGATTTCCGCTGCGTGGATCAGGAATATCAGAAAGGTGGTCGATCAAATGTTTCGTCATGGGTACATGTCTCCTAAAACGGTCTTTTTTTCACATTTTACCGTTTTTAGGAATAATATTCCTCATTTTTTAAATGCGTAAGCCCTGCGTTAATTTCTGTTTAATATTGACAACCTCTGTTTCCAAAAGTTCCTGCTGAAAGGACAATAGGATGTCTAGGGATGTATTTAATGCACGGGCCAAGGGAGCTAGCAATGAAATATCTGGTGTTGAATTTCCTGTTTCCCATTTGCTGACTGCTCCTGCAGAAACACCAACCATAATGGCTAATTGTTCTTGGGTAATGTTCTTCTCTTTTCTTAACTGTAAAATTGTTTTTCCAATATTTAATTTGTTCATATTGAATCCCCTCAGATTTTTCAATTCAAAAGCCCTTTGATAAATCTAATATAAGCTGAATTGGCCCCGTGAACAATGGAGAGGAAGTTGGACTTAAGCAAAGAAAACTTGAATGGTATTCGACTTATGTGGCTTAAGTCTCTAGTTTCCAAAAGCGGGGTCTAAACCCACCGAACCCACCGCCTTTTTCCTTTTACGATCAGTGTGTATTTTCTCATATATTTTAACCTCCGAATTTTGGTTTTGATTAATAAGCTGATTCAAACTTAAAGTCTGTCGAGAAAAGAGCGGGATGCTTTGGTGAAACCACATCCCTTCCAACGCCAAAAATTTGAAATAAAAATGCTGAAATGATTTCTCATATCAGCACACGATTGATTAAAATTCGTAGCACAGTAAGGGTACCTTTCGAAACAGAATGACTTGGTGGAAAATAAGACAAAAAAAGAAGGCATATTCTTCAAAATATACCTTCCGAATTTTGAACTGATACGGTTCTCTGACTCCGATCCTTGGCGGAATTTTGGCGGAGATCCTTATCAATTTAAATGTTTTTATCCATTTTACCTTTGCCAAAAATGCTGTTAAATCAACGTTTCGACACCAAACGAGGTATCTACTTTATTCCCAGTCCATCTTATTTCTCATAAATAAGATATGATGAACACGAAGCCGCTTATTTTTAAAATCAATATCCTCCCACCATAAGGCTGTCCCTTCACTCACTCGGATCCCTGTCATAAAGTAAACCCACAGCATCACAAAACACAAATGTTCATATAAATCATCTAAACAAATCGTTGAAATGACTCTTTCAAACTCTGTTTTTGTCCAATAAGGAACAATTGCTTTTCCCTTTGGGATGGGTTTAACTTTTTTAGAAATATTGTACTCAAGATACTCCATTTCAACAGCCATATCCAAGCTCTTGCGAAACATACCAAAAACCAAACTCGCATACGCTTGAGAATATCCAGCCCCATCTTCAGAAAGTAACCACGTCCGATATCTTTGGACATCTTCTATAGAAAGCTTTCGAAGTTGGATGGCTGAGAAGCGATCTCTCATACGCTCTAAAGTACGTTTACGAACATAGAATGTACTTTCTTCTACATCTGTCTTGTAAGCAGGAATATAGACGTTATCCATAAACTGACCATAAGTCATATGATAATTTGCATAACCCTGAGTGGACAGATACTCATTCTTAACGCGTACCAATTCCTTGTAGGCTTGCAAAGCAGAAGTGAACTTTTTCCCTTGGCGATTGGTTCTTGATTTTTTTCTTAATCGTTTTCCAGTCAGTCGATCTTTTCCTAATTCCGTTTCATAATAGTATTGTCCAGTATCATCAACATAAACACCAGAATACTTTGTTTTAGCCACGAGTGTTTTTCTCCAATTCTAGTTCACATCCTAGAATCGATTCAACAGTCTCTTTTGGCACACGCCCTAAACGCTTATTATTGTAAAATGGATATCCTTGTTGTACCATAATTTGTTTTGCCTGTCTAATGATATTAACAGCCGTATATTTAGAGTATCCTTTTTTAATTAAATCATCTTTGGTTATTAATTCATTCATAAGGCATTTCATTCCCCCTTTAACCTCTAACCTCAAAAGATAATTCAATAAGTTTGAATCTCAAAATTAAAATCTCAGAATTACCGTCTTTTGGTTATTAGTTGATTAGCAAATCGAACAGCTTTGGCAAAGCTCACGGGAATCTCACCCCTGCATGGTTCTCATCCAGCCGTACCCATTGCCTGCGACGCTTTTAACGCTCGGACTATGGCTATACGGGCGTATCATTATCCCGATAAAGAAGTCATGGCAGCAATCCTGCCTTGGATTGCTTGTGGGTCATTGACAGGAATCGCTCGCTGTTTTATGAGGTCTTGGCGTGTCAGCCCATTGGCTCTTTCATTATCGGAACGTATTCGATTGCTATATACGACGCCACAAGAGGCGTTTTCTTTTTCAAAGAACGTAGGCCTTGTCAGCCTGTCAAAGCATATTAAATAAACAATATGCTTTGATAGAATGACAAATCCTAAATTATCGCGTATAATAAACCTTGTTGTTTTGTGTTTATAGGATACTAGATTTCAAAGTCCAAAATCATTTGCAGTAGGGCAGTGGTCAGCTGTTCCTGCATTTCTTTATCTACAAAGAAATAACCGTTGCTGTATTCGTCTGTGAGCGTTTTTGTAGCAAGTGTGACAATATAGCCCTCGTAATGTTTTAATATATATTGAATGGCTATAGCATCACCACTGTTTGCTGCTTCAATGATAGAAAAGGGAATCAATTTTTTCTTCTCTCTCATGGCTCGTCCTCCAATAGCGTTTTGATCATTTCTAATGCACTATGGCGGTTGCGATAGACTGTGCTTCGGTTTACACTTAATTCTTTAGCAATTTCTGCGTCTGACATTTCCAGATAGTAGAACATCAGAATAATATCACGCTTGCGCTTTGACAAAGTATCCAGTGCTTCAGCAATTTGACAATCAGTAACTTCCACATCCATTGATAAGACTTTATAAAATCGACGGTCCAGACGGTAAGTATCAGAAGTGTGTAATTTATTTATATCTAAGTCTGAAACTTCTGAAAATAGGCTTTCGTGCCTTCTTCGTCTACCAATAGAGCGACGGTAGTTACTTTTAGTACGTATCATCACCTTTCTTGCCATATAATCAAATTGAAATTGTATGGTTGTCTGAAAATCATCTTGAATCTGATAATTAACCTTTTCAGGATGTATTTTATTGAAAGAAGATGGCCTCACAAGTATCACCCCCCTTCCAAGTCAGCAAGAAAAAGGAAAAGTTTGATTCTTTTTCTCTTTCATACTGACTCTCACCAAAGGGAAGCTATTTGTTGCAGGAAACCCCCTATCTAAAGTATTGAAAAAAGCCCGAACGGATGTAATCATCCATACAGACTTTCGAATGCATATACATAATCTTTATTATTCAGACAAGTTTTTACAAGTTAAACGGTAACAGTGGGAATGCTAGTAATTTCATCAAATACAGCTTACCGGTTCATTATTGTAATCTAAACCTCTGGATAATTTTTATGATGGGACAGCACCATCATAAAAAATTTGAGAATCAACCATCTGAACTTTTTCTGTTTTTCTTGTATCAGCTACTGATAGGATATAATCATTATCTATCTCATACTGCTTAAATTTCCAAATACAGTTTAAATCCTCTCCCTCTGATGTAGAGGATATTTTAGGAGACCGATTCTGATTAAGTTCAATAGAGAAAGAGGATAAGTCTCTGCTTAAACCTTCCCCAACAGCCTTTAGAAAACATTCCTTCATCGTCCAGATCTTAAAAAATCGTCTTTTCCGCTCCAAACTATTCTTTGAGAGCTTAAGAAATTCACATTCTTTCTGCGTAAAAAATTGCTGAGCCACATCCAATTCAATTTCTTGAATCTTTTCAATATCTATTCCAACAGGCTCATTATCTACCACGCAAACTACCCAAATCCCAGAGTGCGAAAGATTGAAATGAATATTCTTTGGGGTCATTAGTCGCGGTTTTCCATATATTCCAGTACAAAATTTGACTTCTTGCTTAGAACAACCGCTAAATTGATTGACCGCATATCGTACTAAAAGCTCAGCAAAAACACTCCTAATTTTGTCTTCTTGTTTTCTGTATTTTTTTATCCTAAAGAGTCGTTCTTTGCTAATCCTTGGCAATAACTTTTTGTATCGCAAAACCTCAATATTGAAATCAAGCTTTATCGCCCAAATCATTTTACAAGAGTTGAGCGAAGACCGACTGAGGAAAGAATACCGAGCAGAGAAAGAATGCTTGATCCAATCATTGCAGCACTAAAGCCCTTCGCAAACGCCGTTGTCGTCACGATATCTCCAAAGGCGTAGAAAATGATGACAGAAACCGTGATTCCTACTGCACCACCAAGGAGCCGAAACATGTTATAAATCCCTGACGCTTTAGCAATCTCGGCTCTGCCGACAGATCCAAGTGCTGCTTTCTGCAATGCGGGCCCTGCCATTGAAATTCCAGCACCCGCAAGGATAAGCGGAATAATCATTAGCCAATATGGGCTCCCTGGTACTGAAGTCAGCACAATCCATAAATAACCTATTCCTTGAAGAAGCAGACCAGTGATCGCTACCAGACGTTCACCAAATTTATCGACCGCTTTTCCAGCTATTGGCGCGACAATGACCAATGTCCCTGTCCAAGGCAAAAGTTGAAGCCCGGCTATCAATGCGTTTGATTTATCTGCAACCTGTAAATATTGGGGTAAAAAGAACACCACGCCATACATGGAGGCGTAAAGCAGAAAAGTAGAGATGACTCCACCACTGAAAGTCCATGATTTAAAAAAGGAAAGTGGGATCATTGGTTTTTTTTCATACCTCTGTCTCAAAACAAAAATGATTCCCAAAACGATGCTGAGCACGCCAACAATTAGTGTTGAAGTCTGAACCATTTTAGAAGTACTTTCTGATAACGCCCAGATAATCCCCGCCGAAGAAAAGACAATGAGTATAGAATCAATGATGTTTAAATGACTGCCCTCTAACTGAGTTTCTGGTAATTCACGTTGCGACAGATAAATGCCAACAAGACCTATGGGAACATTAATCCAGAAAATCCATTGCCAAGCAAGCTTAGCAACAATCAAGCCACCCAGTGCAGGCCCTACAATGAGAGCAAGTCCGCCTATCCCACTCCAAATACCCAGAGCCTTTCCGCGTTCGGAAGGAGGAATGGATGCCGTTAATATGGCCATCGACATAGGTGTCATTACAGAGGCACCGATTCCCTCTATGACCCGGGAAGCTATTAAAAGATCGATATTACTTGATAATGCACAAAAAACTGAACCCAAAACAAAGATAAAGAGACCGATATTATACAGCCTTCTGTGTCCGATGCGATCTCCAATCGCAACACCAATCAATAAAACAGCTGCAATTGTAATGTTATAGGCATTGAGCGCCCATTGTAGCTCGCCAACCGAAATTCCAAAGTCGTTTCGAATCGCTGTTGACGCGGTTGTTACAATCATCGAATCCATCATCGCCATGAAGAAGCCAAGCGATGTGAGCACGAGTACCCAAGTTGGATTTGTTTGTTTATTTGCCATTGGATACCGCCCTCCTGTCAACTCCACTGAGATGCTCAAGAATTTTCAGCAGAAATATCTCTGGAGACGTTACTGGGACAACATGCATTGCGCCTGGAATGATCTGTATTATTGAATTGGGAATTATTTTTGCAGCTTCCTTTGCGACAAGCCTATACGCAGGACGAGCATACTCACCATAACTTATAGTAACAGGACACAAGATTTTTTTTAAGTCCTCCGAAGAAGCTGGTAAATTTGGGGCACTCCGTTCAGTAAACATCAACGGAACTGTGCTTGCATTATCAAAGAATCTCTGTTTTAGTTCCTCATCGAAATCTTCAAACACTCCTTCTCTATTGCAGGCTCCATTAACAATATATTTAACCGCTTCTTTTGTATTCCCAGCTTTTACTGCTCCTATAGCGGGGCTTGCCATTTCTACACGATCACGCTGAATTTGCTGCAATATTTTTTTATCTAAAACAAAAGATGAAATGCCAGGTTCATAAGCAAACACGGATTTAACCAGATCCGGTCTTCTTGCAGCAACCAGCAATACAAGTGACGCTCCATATGACCATCCAACGAGATGAACAGGCGGGGTACAAACATTTTCTAAGAAATCAACAATATCTTCAATATGATTATCAACACTAAAATCACTATCATTGACCTCCAGAGATTCTTCCCAAAAGCCTTCAAGTGTAGGGAAAAATAGATGACCCGAACCGTACCAATGCTCTCTTACCTGAGACCAGATCCGTCGATCGGAAATATAGCCATGAACAAACACGGTTTCTTCGCCCTGTCCGACCTCGTCATAGCATAGGACGCGATTTTTACTCATCATTTCTCAACTCCTTGTTTACTGACCATTTTCGATAACTCGGATCGAAATATCTCCTGAAATTTATCAACAAATTCAGGATTGAGGATTGTATGGTGCTCTCCTGGAACTTCGATGTACCGCACAGGGGAGCGAGAATATTTATCCCACTTCTTTAACATTGTTTCTAAATAATCAGCTTTACTTCCCCATATCGGTTGAGCATAAAAGACGGTAATGTCATTTACGCTTCCCTTAGGTTTGTAAGAACCTCCAATTTGAGAAAGACCATAAGCCAGATCGTTCCAGCGTTTAAATGTCGTCAAATCTTGTCCAAGCTCTCGAATTCTCGAGTTCGGTGCTAATGAAAAAAGATAGTCTACTGGATTTATATCCTCAGATTCTCTTAGATAATTACCAAGAGTATCAAGTTGACTTTTATCAATAAAGCCGAGAAAGAAAGACAACATAAGAGCACTTTCTACCCTATCAACCTTACCTCGTGGATGTTCAATTACTGGCGGAGCATCAATTACTAAAACGTGTACTTTCTCCCCCATCGCTTCCAAAGTTTGTGCAACCGGTAGTGAAACTGGACCACCATAGGAGTATCCTGCAATGTAGTACGGTCCATGTGGTCGATATTGTTTAATAGCAGCAGCATAGGTAGATACAAGTTCATCAAAAGATTCAAAAAATTTCTCATTTGGATTGAATCCACGTGCTCTTAAAGCATAAATGGGTCTTTCATCCATGAAAAAATTAGCCAGATTTACAAAAACCAGAACCTCTCCGACTCCTGGGTGAATCATAAAAATGGGTGCTCCAACTCCCTTTTCCTGAAGCGGCACGATTGGATTGTATTCTTTATTATTAGCTGTTTTAGAAGAAGCAAGATGAGCTATGCCTCTAGGTGTAGGGTCTCGAAGCAAGTCTACTAAAGAAAATTTCCGTTTGGTGTCAGATTGTCCTTTAAGACTAGTAAGTAAACGTAATATCTCTAGTGATGTACCACCTAGTGAAAAGAAATTACTAGTCGCACCTATTTCTCCTGTTGAAATCCCTGTTATCTTGGAAAATAAATTGATTATTTTCTCTTCGTATCCATTCTCAGCAGGCACAATTGGTGGAGTATATTCTTTTTCTAAACTAGCAAAATCTGCTATTAAGCTATCAAACTCTCCTGCTTCGTATTTCTTTCGCAGCTTAGAACGCTGAATTTTACCAAGACTTGTCTTAGTAAGTATATCTTTGGATACAGGAAGCACTAAAAGAGGACGGAATCCCCAGCGTAATATTGTGATATTTCTAATCGCAATGTTAATATTCCTAAGTTGTTGAGGTGTATTATAATCACTCAGTGGAGTATAGAAAACAACAAGTGACTCTGTATCCGATCCAACTGGCCGCGTTGAGAATGCAGCAATAAAAGAAGGCGCTATACCTTCAAGACTTCCAATTACTGTTTCAAGTTCGTAAAGAAAGTAATTGTTACCATTAACAATAATGCTATCTTTACTTCTCCCTACTAAGCGTAAAGATCCTGAGTCGGGCTCAATAATGCCAAGATCTCCTGTTCTAAACCATCCATCTTCAGTAAATGCTTCCTTTGTAGCTTTTTCATTGGAATAATATTTATTGAATATCATCGCACCGTGCAGCTGAAGTTCCCCTTCTTGGCCTGGGTTCATGATCTCCCCGTTTTCCCCAAGAATTCGAATTTTCAAACCAGGAATAGGTTTCCCCAGAGTTGCGAACTCACTTTTGCCGATTTCATTCTCAAAATTAGTTGAATAGATTGATCCAGCACAGGTTTCGGTCATACCAAATGCTGGCCAAATTACTGAACGTTTCATACCTAGATCTGCAAATGCATTTAAGAAACGGTCTCCCGTTTCACATACGTTCGCCTCACCCCCAGAAATAATACGTTTGAGGCAAGAAAAATCCATTTGCTGAATTTTTTCTGGTAGCCCATCTGTACTATCTATCAGTGAAGTGATTTGTCCCAGTAGGAAGTTAGGTGTAAATGTATGTGAAACTCGATATTTGCTAATTATTTTCAAAAAAAAGAGTGGATCTGAAACAATATCAACCGCTGGGACTTGAATCTGCGTTGAGCCCGTGAACAATGGCAAGAAGTGGCACTCTGTTAATGCCGCGACATGATCAAAAGCAATCCAATTCATGGTAATATCGGTATCCTCTATCCCTGTAGCAAGTCGCTTTCCCTCTAATGAATTAAGGATATTTTCATGAGTCAGAGTAATTGCTTTTGGAGCACCAGTTGAACCAGAGCTCAGCATTAAAAAGGAAATATCTGGAACATTATCGCTATCGACTTTTGCAGGTGCAGATACAGGGTTATGTAAATCTTCTACCTTCAGGATTTTGTTATCTACATCAAATAATTTAAGGTTACGCGATGAAATAATAAAGGTGGGATTATTAAGCAATTCTGATATATGGTTTAGACTGCCTCTCCATACTTCCATATCTGCAACTCGTGGAATTATTGGGCAAGGTATTATTCCTCCCAAAACACAGGCCCAAATTAAAGGAATGAAATCAGAGTGTTCCTCTAGAGCTAAGACGACAATATCTCCAGCTTTAATTCCGCTTTGATGCAAATTGTTAAGTATCAACCTAGATTCGTTATAGGTATCAAGATAAGTGGTGATTTTTTCCCCTCTAGAATCTACATAAATAATTGATTTGTCTGGAAAATTCTCAACAGAGTAAGAAATCATTTCGGAAAGATTTGCTATATTCTTGTGAAAGCCCTCTTGTGCTCCACTTTTAGCGGTAATATTATCGCTTATCATAATTATCCCCATCTCCCTTATTAGTTCAAAAGTACAAATTATTTTAAACTATAATAAAGTATACTACTAATGTGTTAACAGTTAAATAGTACAAATACTTTTTAACTTTAATGCAGTATACCACCTACATATCTACTTTTCAATAACATTATCTAGTTTAATATTTCTCAAATCAACTTCACAGTTCAAAATTAAGGACGTGACCCTGGAATGGTCAGACGGAACCACGTTTCTCCCCGTTAACTTTTCCCTGCTCAGTTTAGAAAAAACAGTGATAAATAGGACTCATGCTGGTATCGACAAGAAGTGTTCCGGATACAAACGTCGGATCAATGCCTTGCAGATAGCTCCAGATCAAATTCCTGCCATGGTGGAACGGATGTCAAGGGGGTTCCTGCCCCCTATGTCCTGATGGACAGTTGGTTCACACAGCAGCTGCTGGTCAAAGCGCTGACCTGTCAGGGACTAGATGTCATTAGCATAGCGAAAGCGACAAATCAGCGTTATCAGGTTGACCGAAACAGTTTGGATTAAAACCTCTGTTCCGGCTCGCTGAACCAGTCACCAGTCAAAAAGGCATTCTGTGTTCAATCCGCACCACCCTGCCAATGGGATTCCGTCCAAAGTGGTTTTCGCACAAAAACGTTACCAGCAGGACCGCTGTACCGACTGCACGATGACGGAATATAAATTATCCGAATCTAAAGAAGAGACGGGACATTGAGTTCTTCTTTAAAACGACCAATTTTTTCTAAAACTACAAAAATAATTTTAGGGACGGTCGTATGACCCCATGATCAGCCATACAGCAATCGTATTTACTCGGTTCATTCTTTTCTGGACTGGCGAAACCGCTGCAGTTCGGACGAACGGACACTAGGCGGCATGTTCTACGAACCTTGCGACGAAATGAGGAACCTGGATTGGGGCGTGTCCCTGACCCATCTACTTGACCTTTTCCATGAAGCTTTAGCCGAAACCAAAAATACAATCAAGAAGTGTATCGTCTGTCAGCTCCAGCAATGGATTGACAGGCTACCCAACTATACCAAGGTTTACCTACCAGAATTAAGCTGCGAAAGTTGCGTTCTCAATAAACAAAAAATTTCTAAATTCAAAGAGAATCTAGAAATTTTGTCACATATTTATCAAAGATATCATAATTAAGAGAAACATATTTCTCTCTGGACTGCTTTCGTGTAAGAATTAATCCTGCTTCTCGAAGAATTTTAAAATGATAAGAACCTGCAGATTTACTCATTTTAACTATCTCTCCGATTTCACCACAAGTTACCCCTCGATTTACCTTTTTTAAATATCGAATAATCTCCAATCTGATTGGATCCGATAGAGCCTTAAAAACTTTTACTCTTAATTCATCTTCTTGTTTTTCTGTTAGTTTAATAATCATAATACTATTGTATCAACTTCAGAGAATTTTATCAACCGAAATTACTATTGAATAAAATAGATACACCTCTGAATTGGCTATAATAATATAATGAGCTCACTGATGAAAACCACCGTACAGCTCATTCTATCTACAAGCTTAGTATAAAAATTTTTTATTCTATACCTGATTTTATAATTGTATTCTACTAAAATCTAATCGAAATTCAAACGGCTTTTATTGAATATAGCTCACTGGATTAACTGCCCCTTTATGTGGTGGTGGAGTCCAAGGGCCTATATACAATTCAAAATGCAGATGAGACCCAAATGATTCGCCTGTATTACCCATTCCGCCAATCACTTGTCCCTGAGTCACTCGTTCACCTGTAGATACATTATAAGCGTTTAGGTGAGCATAGACCGTCGTATACAATTTTCCATCAATTTGATGGGAAACCATTACCGTATTTCCATAACTTGAAGATTGATACGCTCTGAAAACTACTCCGTCAGCTGCAGCCTTAACTGGTGTTCCCTCACTGTTAGCTATATCAATTCCTGGATGAAAGCTGTTATCAAATGACCGATTACCAAACCCAGATGAGATATAACCCTGAGTAGGATTAATAAAATCTGATTTGTTTAACGATAACTTTTTTAATGATAAAGTCGATGCTCTATTTTCTGCTGAACTCGTTTGAGCCTTTACAATGTCCTTTTCTTCCTTCTTATCCATTGACTTTTCTTTAATTTTGGATGCTTCTTTTCTTAATAACGCTAACTCATTTTTTTGATCTTTCTGTTTCTGAAGTAGATCATTTTCTAATTTTTTTAGATCTGCCAATCCATTTTTCAGATTTATCAGTTCTTGTTTTAGTATCTTTTGTTTTGATACTTGATCCTTCTTATCTTTCTCTTGAGCAGTCAGTATTTTGTTATCTGTTTCAGTAATCAATTTCAAGGCGAATAATCGATCCAGAAAATTTCCAAAACTATCTGCACCAAGAAGAACATCAAGATAACTGATTGCCCCTCCATTTATGTAAATGGAACGTATCCGTTCTTTTAATAATTTATCCCTAATACTGATCTGTTTGGTAAGCCGATCAATCTGATCTTTCATCGATTCGGATATTGCTTCACTTTCAACCAGTTTAGATTGTTTATCTGCTACACTTCTTTTTATCTTCTCAATCTGCTTTTCGGATGATTTAATTCTATTTATCGCTACATCTTGTTGTCTATCATTCTTCGACAACTGTTGCTCAGAAGATAAGCTTTGTTTCGTATTGAATTGACGTTCTGAAGTGGCGTGTGCGTAGCTCTCCGTATAACTCGTTATCAACAAAAACGCTGTACCCAAGATCATTGTTGTGCGTAAATATTTTCTTTTCACTACTATCTTTCCCCTTTAGCTTCTTTTCTTTTCTTTGGAGTTTTAAGGTGAAAGACCCCCGCTAGAGCCATTAATCATATCGTAACAGTTCAATATGACAAATTTCGACATGTTTCGATCTCAATATTATTTCGTTTAATTAATTAATCGCGATTTATTTTTTTATCTGAAACCTCCTCAATTTCTCTATAATGTGGTTTAGTTATTAAAATAATGATAATCAATAAATGTGTGGATTTTGTGTGGAAACTATGTAGAAACAAATTATGTTGTAAGATTTAGAACATGTTGATGAACATCACTAAATACGATGATTGATAGAAATAAATTGAGGAATAAATATGAAGGAAAGAGCTGTTCATGAATATTCGGAAATGGCAAAAAGTCATGGAAACAGATCAGGTGCTCACCCTGTCGGTGGGTGCTTCTCAGTTGATTTCCGTGATTTGTGAGAAAACCAATTTAATGAAACGATCAATCATCTGCCGGATTGGGATGAGATCCGTTCGAAAGCCTCTCTCGGCGTTCGGTCGAGCGTTGGATCACCTGCACGAGGCCGGCCCCTGGCGTGTGTATTCCACCCCTGTCTCTTTCCGCCTATCAGAAACCGGGTCTCCCGGTGTCCGGTGTCCGCAGCGATACCACATCCTATTTGTTTTAGGGCAGCTACACTTCGCCAGATGGGGCGGACGGGACACCTGCCATTACGTATGGCTACAGTAAACAGCATCATCCTGATTTGAAGCAGATCGTCATCGGGGTTATACTTTTTTAAATTATGAGAAAAAGCCGATTTCCCATTTTTAAGGAAAAATGGGAAATCGGCTTTAATTTGTTTCTTTATTATTAACATTGTTATCCTGCACAACAAGAAAGTGTAGATATATCTTTGTCAAATGTGAGTGCTGCTAACCTTAAGCCTTCGGCCATAGTGAGATAAGGCGTGAGGGTATCTTGAAGATCTTCCACAGTCATCCCAAACTTTACGGCTAATGTCGCAGCATAGATCACGTCTCCCGCATTTTCAGCAACAATATGGACGCCCAAGACCTTGAGTGTCTTTGCTTCTGCCACTAATTTAAAGACACCAGTCGTCTCTCGATTAACGATTGCTCTGGGCACGGTACTTAAAGGCAGAACAGACGTTTTTACCTTAAGGCCTTTTTTTATTGCCTGCTCTTCCGTTAATCCAACCATGGCAGTTGATGGAGTTGTAAACATAACGCTCGGTACAAAGTCTAAGTCGGTTTTTTGACCAAGTCCTCCGACGGCATTGTCTGCAGCAAGACCGCCTTGATAAGCAGCGACATAGACGAATTGCGGGCCGAGCGTGACATCCCCAGCTGCATAAATACGTGGATTGGTCGTTCTGGAAAATTCATCAATGAGGACTTCACCCCGGGTACCGACCTTAACGTTTGCTGAATACAGATTTAAGTTTGCTGTGTTCGGTTTGCGTCCTGTTGCGACAAGCAACTGCTCTGCTTCAATAACTTGTTCCTTACCCTCAGTCTTTATATGGACTTTCTTTATCTGCCCGTCTTGTTCGATACGCTTGAATTTTATTCCGGTAATAAAATGAATACCTTGTTGTGTTAAAGCTCGTGTTATGGTTTCCGATATTTCCGGATCATATTTTTTTAATAATTGATTGCTCTGCTGCATCAATGTTACTTCCGTACCTAAATGATGAAAAAGCTGACCTAATTCAAAACCTACATAACCGGAACCGATGACCGCAAGACGTTTCGGGATCTTTTTCAGTTCAAGTAAAGTTGTGCTGGTTAAGAAATCCACATGATTTAATCCGGGAATATCGGGTATGAGCGGTGAAGCACCGGTGGCGATTAAAAAACGCTTTCCCGTCAGTTGTCTGCCATTCACTTCGATCGTTTTTTCATTGACAAACTTTGCCTCTCCTTTAATAAGTTCAAAACCATAAGTTCCAATTAAATTTTCATACTTTTGGATCCGTAATGTTTCAACCAATTCATTTTTTTGCTCAACCAGTTGCGCTAAATCAGCTTCAGCTGCTGAAGTGTGCAATCCCTTGAATGGATGATTTTTTGCCTGGTTATTAATTTCCCCGGCTCTGAGCAAGGTCTTAGAAGGAACACAGCCGATATTAACACAGGTACCGCCAACTATACCTCGTTCAATCATTGCCACTCTGGCGCCATACTCTCTGGCTTTAATGGCTGAAGCAAAAGCCGCACCGCCAGAGCCAATAATAATGTAATCGTAGTCGTCTTCTTTATCAGAATCTCCTTCTGATTGGATCTGCATAAAATTTACAGGTTGATAGTGTGCTTCAACTATTGCCCGTTCCACAGTCTCCTTTTTAATACTAACCGGGAGCCCAAAAAGAGCTTCCCCACGTTGATAATTAACCTTAATGTTTCTTGCACCAATATGTTCCAGAGTACTTGCCACATGGTCTTCACACCCGGCACAAGTCATCCCCTGAACAGTCATTCGATACGTTATCATATGATTTCCTCCTCGTATTCTCACATTAAGGATTCAATAATGGGGCACTCATAAATCTCTTTATTCTCAGGACATCTTTTTTTCAGATCGACAAGCATCTTTTCAAGTTTGTTTAATTCCTCGATTTTATGCTGTATCTCACCAATCTTGTTAACGGTAAAATCATATATATCTCTGCACTTCACTTCATTGCGGTCAACAACGCCTAACAACTTGTCAATTTCATTCAATGTAAATCCTAATCTCTTCAACTTTTTAATAAAATTCACTCGGTCCACTGTTTGAGCCTTATAGATACGGTATCCTTTCGCTGTACGAGAGGGAATTGGAATTAGCCCCAGCCGTTCATAGTACCGGATCGTTTCTTTGTTGACGTAAGTTCGGCTGGCCAGCTGTCCGATTCGTAACCCCATTTGTTTCACCTCATATACAATATAAACCCTGTACCAAAGTACAGGGTCAACCTTTATTCCTAAACATAACTCCGTATCATGACGGTAATATCATTAATTGGTCTTTTAGAATGGACTCAAGTGAAAATAGAGCTTTTCAGATTCAAAAAATGGCCGTACGATTTTACTATATTGAATTTCTTGTACAGTTTGCTATAATCTCTTTTTCCTTCTAATACATCAAAAACTAAGCTTAATAACTTAGGAAAACGAGAAACAATCTTTTGCATCAATTTCGGATTTTTGTAAAATTTCCGGCCAAACTGATCCAATGTACTGAGTTCGGGCATGATTGTCAGATCAACATCTCTTTGATAGGTTAAGAATGCTTCACTATATCTATCCCTGATCGACTTTATTAAATGGTCAGAAAGTAATTCAGCACTCCACAAAGCATAGTAGATGCCCTCTCCGGCAAATGAATCGACCAGTCCGGCTGCGTCTCCGATTAATGCTGTTCGTTGCGTCATGATTGGCTGCCGGGTACCGCCAGCAGACAAAAAAGATCCCTTCGCGCTCAGCAGATCTCCACTCATTTCCTGATGGTCCAAAAATGAAAGCAAATATTTCGACATCAATTTCTGACTTAACGAGTAAGAACCGATGCCTGCCGATAGAATTCCATTTTTTGGAAATATCCATATATATCCATCGGGTACTCTGGTATAATCAATGATAACCTTGTTTTTATATTTTGCGTTTGTTGCCTGGTCACATCTGAATTCATATTCCAATGCCAGAGCTTTCCTTCGTTCCGACATTAACCCCACCTGTTTCGCAACGATACTGTTTACGCCATCGGCTCCAACCAAATACCGTCCTGAATATTTCTCATCCCTTGTAAATACATCGACCCTTCCACCGTACTCGACCACTCTTTTAACGAAGGAATCCTCTTTCAGTTCTGCACCACAGTCAACGGCATGTTTCGCCAGTAGTTGATCCAATTCGTCTCTCATAACCATATAAATAAACGGCGTTTTATGTTTAAACCCCTGAATGTCATGATTTCCTTCCACCGTGATAAGTGAAGTGATCTGATCTCGAATAATCGGTGTGATATCAATCGGCATTTTCAGGAGGGCTCTCTTGGTAACCCCGCCTCCACATACTTTATAACGTGGAAAACTTTGCTTCTCTAAAATTAAAACATGAAGTCCTACTTCAGCAAGCTTTGCTGCCAGTGAGCTGCCACCAGGACCTGCTCCGACAATAATTACATCATAAATCTTTGAATCCATTTTGTTTCCAACCTTTTAGCCTTCAATCTTTTAGAGACTGATGCAATTCTCACATCATGAAAATACGTACATTCCTCATAAAAATAGAAAGTCACCCTATGTCCTGCTTGCCATTTGCTAAAAATCATTTCACCACTATTTATTCATATCACTATGATTATGGTCATGCGTGTTTATGCTGTTAGGATTCTGTGTGTTTGAAGGTGGCTGAATGATCGTACTGATTGTCTGGGGTACAGCAGAAAATACAATCACAATCGAAAGAATCGAAGCGATGGCATAAACCCATGCGACCGGGCGTTCATGTCTCCATTTGCGTTTCGCTACGAAAATAAACCGGATCGAAATGACAAGGGAAATGAGTAACAGGATGACTTTTAAAAGGGGAGGCATATTAAATAAAACTGCCCCGATCGACGTTAAACCGACAGAAATCAACAGTATATGCAGCCAGTGATGGGATGTAGCAATAATGGCGAAAAGGACAGAACCTATGGTTTTTAGTAAGGTTTTCCCTCGATTTGACTTTTTATTTGCTGAAACTGATCCAGATTTTCTGTTCCTCATGCCGCTTCTCCTTTTCTTTGTTTCCTAATTTTCTTTGTTACTCTCGATGAGCAGCTTTCATTTGTCTATAGCGTCCGATCATAAAACCGATCGCTAAGATAATCGTTGCCAAAGCCGTCAATTGAGCGACTTTCAGATTAAGTAATGTCCTTAGGCTGTCTCCTCTCCAGAACTCTAAAGTAAATCTCAACGTTGAGTAAAGTATTAACATCTGAAGGAATAGAAACCCTTGGAATGGTTTTCTATATTTAATCAATAGCAAAAAGCCAAAGATGATCAAATCACCGATGGCCTCAAATAAGGGCATCGGCAGGACCGGCGTGCTGCCAAAGATGTTGTAGACAAATGTTCCCGGAGGATAGGAAACAGCCAAGATGGAATTGCTTGGAATACCATAAGCGTCACCGGTAAGAAAATCTGATATGCGACCAATCGCCATTCCGAGTATTAACGCCGGTGCCACGATATCGGCTACCTGCCAAACTGGCAATTTATGCTTCTTAGCGAGCCAGATTCCTACTAAAGTACCGCCGAGAATGCCACCTTGTATTGCCAGTCCCCCCATCCAAACCATAAAAATTTCTGCTGGATGAGCAGCGTAATACGGCCATTTGAAGAGAACAAACCACAATCTTGCTCCAAGAACACCACCCAATACACAATAAATAGCGAATTCCACCATGTAATCCGCTTGAATACCTTGCCTCTTGGCCTCACGATTTATCAACCATAAACCAAAGAGCGTTGCCAGAGCTACCGAAGCACCCAACGTATTAATTGGAATCGGTCCGATTCTAAATAAAACAGGTCCTGGAAACCACATGAACCTTCCTCCCTTTTAATAAAAATAATCACTTTATAAGTTGAATCCTATTGCAAAAATGTGTGGAAACGATGTGGAAACGATAAACTTCGGTTATGATTATAGAAAAATTTTTGGTGATGCATATCAATGAAGAAGGTCATGGAGATTGACCAAAGGAAAAAAAGTCATCTATCTTTTATCATCTTATTTTTCTGTAGTTAATGGCACATAATTGACATCTCTAGCACACTAAAAAAATTTATTCAAATGTACATTTGAATAAAATAAGAAATGATGTATAATATAATCAAATGAATATTTGAATGATAAGGAGGTCGCTATTAGTGGTCGAAAAAGATACATGTGAAATTTATTGCTATGACGAAGAAAAGGTCAATCGCATACAAGGCCTTTTAAAAAATGAAAATGATGGGCTATCTCGCGTTGTTCGATTGTTCAAAGCGCTTGCTGATGAAAATAGGTCAAAAATAGTCTTTGCCTTATGTCAAGATAAGGAGCTATGTGTTTGTGACGTTGCAAACATTATTGGTTCTTCCATAGCAACGGCTTCACATCACCTACGCACTCTCCGTAAGCAAGGTCTTGTAAAATATCGAAAGGACGGAAAAATGGCATTTTATTCGCTTGATGATGAACACATCAAACAATTAATTTCTATTGCAATGACGCACAGAAAAGAGGAGAAAACTCATGTCTGAACAACAAGTCAAGTCATATCGAGTTCAAGGGTTTGACTGCATGGAATGCGCGAACAAGTTTGAAAAAAATGTAAAGCGGTTAGATGGAGTGATTGAAGCTAAAGTGAATTTTGGCGCTTCTAAGATTATGGTTACTGGAAACACAACCATTGAAGCGTTAGAAAAAGCAGGAGCATTTGAAAAATTAAAAGTCAGGGATGAAGCAGAACAAACTGTTGAACATGTACCATTTTGGAAGCAAAAAGAAAATTTTAAAGTCTACATTTCAGCCTTTCTATTGATAATCAGTTGGATTATTGGGACTCAATACGGAGAGCTGAGTCTGATTCCTACCATCGGATTTTTAGCGGCTATTATCATCGGTGGCTACTCGTTATTCATTGAAGGTTTTAAAAATCTGATTCGGCTTGACTTTGATATGGACACTCTTATGACGATTGCTATTATAGGAGCGGCCGCGATAGGTAAATGGGAAGAAGGAGCAACGGTTGTTATTCTCTTTGCGATTAGTGAAGCGTTAGAAAGTTATTCAGCAGATAAAGCGAGACAATCTATTCAATCGTTAATGAAAATTGCACCAAAAGAAACATTGATTCGTCGGAACGGTCAAGAATTGATGGTCCCTGTTGTAGATGTTCAGGTTGGTGACACAATGATTGTGAAACCAGGGCAAAAATTGGCTATGGACGGAGTTGTGACTAATGGAACATCGACTCTAAATCAAGCCGCCATTACTGGCGAGTCAGTACCAGTAACAAAAACCATTAATGACGAAGTCTTTGCTGGGACATTAAATGAAGAAGGTTTGTTGGAGGTCAAAGTTACAAAAAGAGTTGAAGATACAACTCTTTCTAAAATTATTCATTTAGTTGAAGAATCTCAAGCAGAAAAAGCACCTTCTCAGACGTTTGTTGATCGTTTTGCAAAAGTCTATACGCCAGCGATTATTATTTTCGCTGTCCTGTTGTCCGTGATTCCTCCTTTATTCATGGGAGATTCTTGGGGAGATTGGATCTATCGAGGGTTAGCCTTGCTGGTTGTCGGTTGCCCGTGTGCTCTGGTCATTTCTACACCCGTAGCTATTGTCACATCGATAGGAAATGCTGCCAAAAACGGTGTAATTATCAAAGGAGGAGTTCACCTAGAAGAAGCTGGCTCCCTCAAGGTTATTGCCTTTGATAAAACCGGTACATTAACAAGAGGGATTCCAGAGGTTACAGACGTTGTAACTTTTAATAAAAACGAACAAGATATCATAACCTTAACAGCGGCTCTTGAAAAAGGATCTCAGCACCCACTCGCCTCAGCCATTGTTAGGAAGGCTGAGGAAGAAAGGCTGAAATTTAACGATATTGAGATTGAGGACTTTCAATCCATTACTGGTAAAGGTGTCAAGGCTAGAATTAACCAGAACATGTACTATGTGGGAAGCCCGAACCTTTTTGAAGAAACACTTTCTAATGGGATTAAAAAAGCTATTCATAATCAGATTGTAACCCTTCAAAAGCAAGGGAAAACAGTAATGGTTTTTGGAACGGACGGAGATATTCTTGCCCTTATCGCTGTGGCTGATAAGCTAAGAGATTCAGCGAAGAATGTTATCCAAAAACTTCATCAGTCCGGTATTGAACAAACTGTAATGTTAACAGGGGACAACAAAAGTACAGCCGAGACAATAGGAAAAGAAGTCGGTGTTTCTGATATTCAAGCAGAATTGCTACCGGAAGAAAAGCTAAATTATATTAAGTCCTATCGTGGGAAGCAAAAGGTTGCAATGGTTGGTGATGGGGTGAACGATGCCCCAGCATTGGCAGAAGCCACTGTGGGTATTGCTATGGGGGGTGCTGGAACAGATACAGCTTTAGAGACAGCCGACATTGCCCTTATGTCTGATGATTTAACAAAATTGCCCTACACAATAAAATTGAGCCGTAAAGCTTTGGCGATTATTAAACAAAACGTCACGTTCTCACTAGCTATTAAAGCTATTTCTATATTGCTTATTTTCCCAGGGTGGCTAACACTATGGATTGCTATTTTAGCTGATGTAGGAGCTACTATAATAGTCACATTGAACAGTTTACGACTCGCAAAAATTAAAGAGTAAAAATCAATACAAAACCTTCGCTTGATTGGCGAAGGTTTTAGTGCTGATTATGGAAGATGGAGGGATGTGTAAGTTAGTACGTTTTGGAACAGCATTGATACACAGATAAGTTTGGTCGATTATGTGAAGCGTTCCGGTTACCATTATTGTTTTGTTCAATGTTTTCTCAAATTAATCATAGAGGGACAAAGAGAGTGAATGAACTACCACACTAAAATTATGCTTAAAAAAATCAGTAAAAGGATCATCTGTCAATTTCTTTTAACTTGTTTCCTTCTTTGTGAAATTAGTTAAATGTATCTTGGGAACGAATCTAGGTACTTTTTTCATGTATTCAAAGTATTCCTCACCAAACTCTTGAACCATGTTCTGTTCTTCTCTTTTTGCGAGTTTCCTGTACATAATCAGTAAAGTAGGAGCCATAATGAGTGTAATTAGCGTTGGCCATTGAATCAGAAAACCGATAATTGCTATTCCGAAACCCGTGTACTGAGGATGGCGGATGAACCGGTAAATACCATCTGTAACCAACTTTCCTTTCCCTGAATGTATTTTTCTCCAACCAATCCCAATGATAATCAACCCACCAAAAATAAATACATTGCTTAAAGGGTGCAGAATATCATATAAAATCGGAGATCCCCCTGTCAGCGCCACCCAAAGATGACCATTAATATGGTTAAACGGATCAAGAACCGGATAGTTTTTACCTAGAATAGACGTCAGGATATAAATGGTTAGAGGATAGCCAAACATTTCACTAAACAATGCGACCATAAACCCTGTAAACGCCCCCAAAGTTCTCCAGTCCCGTTTTGTCGTCGGTTTAAACACAGAGTAAGCAAACATTCCGAAGAAAACGATGTTGAACAGGACAGCACCCCATAGACCGTACGCGTATTTTCCATCAGGTGTTTTTGTCAATATGAAATTGAGCCAGAGTGATCACATCAAAAGTGAGCCACTTTATGAAACTGAGGTACCATTAATGGGATAATATGGGTGTAAGGGGGCACTGGCCCGGGGAGGGCCAGTGCCCCCTTACACCCTCGCTGATTCTGGGCTTACCTTTCATCTTCTTGTCGTTTCATACTCTGCCTGAATCGGTAGGATTCACCGTTAAGCAGATGAATGTGACAGCGATGCGTCAACCGATCAAGGAGTGCAGCGGTCATCTTTTCATCGCCAAACAAGTTGGTCCATTCGTTGAATTCCAGATTGGTTGTTAGAATCAGACTGGCCCGCTCGTATCGGCTTGAGAAGAATTGAAACAGAAGTTCAGCCCCGGTTTTAGAGAAGGGGACATACCCGAGTTCATCCACAATGACGACATCAAACTTCAGCCATCTTTTCTCAAGCACACTTAATTTCTGCTCCTCATAGGCTGTAAGCAACTCTTCGACTAATTCAGACGCCGTGATAAATTTGGTTTTAAAACCGTTCTGAATCATTTCAATACCCAACCCAATAGCCAGATGAGTCTTTCCTGTACCGCTGTTGCCGAGAAAGATCACATTCTCTTTCTTTCGGACGAACTCGCCTTTCGCCAGAGTAAGAAAGTGATTTCGGTTTAAGCTGGGCATCAGGCTGAAATCATAGGTGTCCAGCGTTTTATGCACGGGAAAGCGGGCCTGTTTCAATCGCCTTTGGCGCTGATTCTCTTCTCGGCTCTGAGCTTCAGCTTCAAGCAGTGCTAATAGATAATCCTCGTAACGCAGATTATGTTCTTCCGCTTCTCGTGCCAGAGACCGGTACTGCTTGGCCAGAGTCGGCATTCTAAGTTGACGTGTCAAATGATCTAATAAAAGTTCTGTGGTCATTCGTTCGCCCCCCTTACAAGTTGTCGGTATTGATTGATATCGGTCACTTTCACCTTATAGCCCTGCAGGGCTTCCGGAGCTTGACCAACCGGACGAGTCACATTACCGATCACCTGTTGAATGATTTCATAAACCGCTTCGTAGGTGAAGCTCTGCCTTCGTTCCGCTTCGGTCATCGCCTCGCTCAATGGGTCCATACCCAGGTCACGGTGGAGGAGAAGAAGTCGAATAAATTTGCGGTCTCCATCTGCACCTTCAGCCTCACGCATTTTGCGGTGAAATCGCCGGAAGACTTCAGGGATCTGTGGATTCTGAAAGGGAAGTGCATCCCGGATGGCACGCGGTTTTTTCAGAAGCACCTCCAGATAGTGATCCAAACGGGTGAACAGCTGATTTCGTTCATAAGAACGAGGATACTCAGCGATCACTTGATCCTGAGCCACAATGACTAGATGATCCACGAACTTCTTGACCCAGACGGCCTGTCCCACATAAACGCAAGGAACTGAATACTGATTCGTTTCCACATGGATTAAGGAGAGCTGATTGACCTGGCAGGACACCAGCTGGCAGGCCTCAAAAGGTGTTTCCGGAAGGGGATGGAGCGTCAACTTTTCCCTGGCCCAAACCTGTGCCACCGTTTCATCGGTATGCGGAACACGGACGTGCTTAGCTTCTTTCTGGCACCAATCCACAAGGTAGTCATTCAACTCGTCCAGGGACTGTACGTCTGGAAAAGGAACCAGTGCGTTGCGCCGGACATAGCCGACCGTTCCTTCAATCCGGCCCTTTTCATTTCCTCTCCGGGGATTGGCAAAGGTTGCTTTGAATCCGTAATGTGCCTGGAGCGCGATAAAAGCTTCCTGTTCCAGGCGATGCCGGCCTTCCAGAATTTTCTCTACGGCTGTCTTCAGATTGTCCAAGAGGCCTTCGACAGGCACACCCCCCAGAAATTCAAAGGCGTGTACAAAGCCATCCAAAAAGGCCTCCTGTTTTTGATGGGCATAGGCCCGGACAAAACGTAAACGGCTGGATGAAAGCTGGAGGCAAAATAAAAAGATTCTCTGCGTCCGTCCGCTCAGGATGACATCCGCCTCGCCCCAGTCGAACTGGAATTGAAGGCCCAATTGAAATTCAAGAGGGATGAACACCTCCTTCTGTTTCTGTCTTCTCCGGGCGACAAGTTTACGGATGTTAGAGGCAGATCCTTTGAAACTGTATTCTTCTACCAATCGTTGATAAACTCTCGCTGCCGTATGTTTCTGCTTGACCCAGTGTTTCTGATCCTCAAGGAGCCACTGGTCGATGACGGGCAGAATGCGTTGGGTTTCCTCCGAGTATTCTTTCTTCCCGTACGAACGTTGCCGAACCGCAAGGGTCGGGGGCTCCTTCTGTTTGAGATACTTACTCACCGTATTTCGTGAAATCCCTAGATTTCTCGCAATCTCACGTTGAGAAAGGCCTTCAACCTCCTTCATAATTTTGATACGATCATAGAGAGCCATATCGATCATCCTTTTTTCCCTCTCCCCTATGTAGAATTGCTGGTTACTTTTCTATCATAGGAAAGATGGGCTAAAAATTGGAAATCATGTGGCTCATTATTATGTGATCATTTTGCCTGTAAATGGCTCAATTCCAAGTTATCAAAAACATCAGGCATGAATCATTCGCTCCTCTTCATTTAATATTCTTAAACCAGCTTCTTGATTCTTTTTAGTTTTTTACAATGATCTTCCCTCTGAACATGCCCATCTGGCAGGTAAAGTCATAGGATCCTGTTTTCATGGGTGGAAGATCAACAATGACTTTTTCTCCGGCAGGGAGCGTCGCGCTTTTCTCAAAATCAGGAAAGATCACCATTCCATCGCAGGCTCCTGTCTCGACACGGGTAAATTCAAATCGAACCGGTTTCCCGCTCTGAACAACAATACGGGATGGATTATAGCCGTTCTTAACCAGAATCTTAGCTTCCTGATAGCCGGAAGCATTCGTTTCCACAAGGCTTCCTCCTTTTTTTGGTCCCCAGAAGTACCAGGCGATCACACCAATCAGTAACAGTCCGCCAATAGTAACGATCCAATTCATGTGAATCATTCTCCCCTCTTTAATTAAATTTAAGTTTCAATCTTTTCAAACGGTTGGCGTTCAAGACAACGGTTAAAGAACTGAAGGCCATCGCTGCCGCGGCGACCAACGGCGATAATAGGATACCTGTGAAGGGATAGAGAACCCCCAGGGCAATGGGAATACCGATCGCATTGTAAATAAATGCGCCGAACAGCCCTTCGTAAATGTTCTTCATCGTCGCTCTGCTGACCTTAATGGCACTGACGACTCCCTTCAGGCTCCCGGAAATAAGGGTAATATCACTGGCTTCGATGGCGACATCCGTTCCGGTTCCGATGGCGATACCGACATCGGCCTGCGTGAGAGCGGGCGCATCATTAATTCCGTCGCCGACCATGGCCACTTTCTTCCCTTCTTCCTGAAGCTTGCGGACATTTTCCGCCTTATGCTGAGGAAGCACCTCCGCCAGAACCCGATCAATGCCCACCTGTTTAGCGATCGCGCGGGCCGTTCGCTCGTTGTCCCCGGTAATCATCACGACTTCCAGGCCCATTGATTTCAATTCATGAATAACGGAAAGCGAATCCTTCTTGACGGTGTCCGCAACCGCGACGATACCGCCGGCTTCCCCATTAATCGCCAAGAACATCGGTGTCTTTCCCTGATCGGCCATAGAAGCGTCATAACGGTTAAAACCGTCCAGAGGAATCCCTTTTTCCTTCATTAATTTTAAATTGCCGAAATAGATCTTTTTTCCGTCAATTGTTCCTTCAACTCCATGTCCCGGAATCGCATTGAAGCCCTCGCTTTTAACAGGCCTCGACCCTTTCTCCTTTGCCTTTTCCACAATAGCGGACGCCAGCGGATGTTCAGATCCCTGCTCAATCGAAGCACTGATTAAAAGAAGTTCTTCCTCAGTAAACTTTCCAAGGGGAACGATATCCGTGAGTGAAGGCTTTCCTTCCGTAATCGTGCCGGTTTTGTCCATGACAATCGTTTTAAGTTTCTGTGCGATTTGCAGCGCTTCTCCGGAGCGGATTAAAATCCCGTTTTCTGCCCCTTTTCCAATGCCGGTTGTCAGGGACATTGGGGTTGCCATACCCAGCGCGCACGGGCAGGCAATGATTAGGGTCGTCACCGCAACAATCAATGCGTATACCCATCCCGGCTGCGGCCCGAAATCATACCAGACGATATAGCCAAGTATGGCCGCAATAATGACACCCGGAGTGAAGAATGACGAAACCTGATCGACAACTTTTTGAACGGGGATACGCGATCCCTGGGCCTGTTTCACCATCTCCACAATATTGGCCAATGCCGAGTCCTTTTGGTCCTTGGTTACTTTGAATGTGAAACTTCCGGTTTTATTTAATGTCCCTCCGAAAACTTCATCGTTTTCATTCTTTTCCACAGGTATGGATTCTCCGGTCAGCATCGATTCATCAACAGCTGAACTTCCGGAAACAACGGTTCCGTCAATGGCGACCTTTTCACCGGGGCGAACAACAATATGATCCCCAATTTTTATTTCCTCGAGCGGAACCCTGACTTCTTTTCCATCCCGTACAACGTTGGCTGTCTGCGGCTGAAGGGCGACCAGTTTATTGATCGCTTCGGATGACCGCCCTCTTGCTTTCACTTCAAGCGCCGATCCAAGAACAACGAGCGCCGTGACAACTGTGGTGACATCATAGTAGACATCAGCCATTTCAGGTCTCGGAAAAATTTGCGGCCAAAACAGAGCGACAAGAGAATAGAGCCACGCCGCTGAAACACCGGTTGCGATCAGCGTGTTCATATTAGCGGAGCGCTGTTTCAGCCCTTCCCAGGTGCCGACAAAGAATTGACCGCCGCTTCGGATCACAACATACAGGGCAAGCAGTCCCATGATCAGCCGTGCCCACCAAAGTTGTCCGCTTCCCATCGGAAATAAATTCCCTAATCCAAATAAATTGGGGTAGGAGACTAAGATAACAGGAACGGATACAATCGCTGCCCGCCACCATTTCTTCATTAAGGAACGATATTCCCGTTCTTCAGAGGATTCCTCCTGCTGGCCCTGGTCCTGCATCGAGTGATTGCTCAACATCACATGTTCCTGCATCTGATGTTGATGTCCGTGAATGTGCTGTGCATTTCCTGCGTCCATCATACATTCTCCTTTACACATAATTTTGATGTTGCCGGACAAAAGTTACATTTATGCTCCGTGTCGCCTTCAGAAGCGGATCATGGTTTTTATAGGATTTTCTCCTTCATAAGTATAGTAACCAGTAATGATGTAGATTTTGAGTTGAAAACGTGTAGAATCTGTTAACCTCCAAAAAAAAATCAGGCAGGCTGACATCTGCCCCTCCTCGCCTTTGTCAATTCTTTTTTTGGAAAAAATACAATCATGTTCGTATCAAATATGTTCTATTCGACGTGAAGCTAATCAAAACTCAAATTATTGAAAATTACTTAATTGTATATCTAAAAAGGAAGTTCTCTCTTCTAGTCGTAATATCATTTCGATTTTTTCATTTTTATTCCACAAGAATCCACTCTTCAGACCAATTTTGAGTGGCTGTGATAATAGGTAAAGTAGCCCTTCCCTTTTCAGTTAACGAGTATTCTATTCTGACTGGTATCTCTGGGAATACTTTTCGCTTAACAATGCCTTCTACCTCAAGTTCTTTCAAACGCTCGGAAAGAACTCGCCCGCTTAAAGGAAGGGCCGACTGTATTTCGCAGAAACGCTGTTTTCCCTTGAACAGTTGAAAAAGGATGAGTCCTGTCCAGCGTTTGCTCAGTATAGACATCCCCTTCTCGAACTTAGGAGAAAAATTCGTCTCCGTCATGTTTGTCTGCCTCCAGATGAATCATCATAAAATATCCAGCCCCCTGCTTGAGCATCATTACGACCGGCAGTCGATGACGCAAATCCAATGGAAAATATTGTAATAAATATTGAATTCCAACCTGAAGGTTTACTTCTGACAACCAACAATAATTATAAAAATCATTCATACATACTGTTTAGGACGTCGTATTCTCACTAAAACGGTCTCTGCTAGGTTCAATATATTCTCCACGTTCATACAATGCCTTAATTTGTTCGGCTTCCAGTGTTTCAACTTTTAACAAAGTTTGCGCGATCAGCTCCAATTTATCACGGTGTTCCACCAACAGTTCCTTACAACGTGTATATTGTCGCTTAATGATTTGCTGAACCTCGGTGTCAATTTCGTAAGCAATTCGATCACTATTATTTTGTTCGCTTGGCATCATGCCGAGAAAGGGTTGGCTACTGCTATTTCCAAACTGCAGAGGGCCAAGCTTCTCACTCATCCCCCACTCAGTCACCATGCGTCTTGCGATATTTGTAGCTCTCTGAAAATCATTGCTAGCTCCCGTAGATACTTCACCAAATGTGATCTCTTCAGCCACACGGCCACCAAGCAGGCCGGTGATCTGTTCCAGCAGTTCCGGTTTGGTCATTAAATGGCGATCTTCTTTAGGCAAGGAAATCGTGTACCCACCTGCCTGTCCACGTGGAATAATCGTCACTTTATGCACCTCATCGGCACCGTCTAGAGCTAGACCAATGATTGTATGCCCAGATTCATGATAGGCAACAATATTTTGTTCTTTTTTGGAAATGACACGTGATTTCTTTGCGACCCCTGCTATGACACGTTCAACTGCTTCATCAATATCCTCCATATCAATGACGATCTTGTTGGCGCGTGCAGCAACCAGTGCTGCTTCATTTAACAAGTTCTCTAAATCTGCTCCGGAAAATCCTGGTGTCAACTTAGCTACCGTTTTCAAATCAATATCTTTCGATAGCGGTTTGTTTCGTGCATGAACTCGAAGTACAGCCTCACGTCCATTCAGATCTGGACGGCTAACTGGAATTTGGCGATCAAAACGGCCTGGTCTCATCAAAGCGGGATCCAGAATATCCGGCCTGTTTGTCGCTGCAATGATTATGATTCCTTCATCGGCCGCAAAACCATCCATTTCAACGAGCAGCTGATTCAAAGTCTGTTCCCGTTCATCGTTTCCTCCGCCTAGACCGGCTCCTCGCTGGCGGCCGACGGCATCAATTTCGTCAATAAAGATAATACAAGGTGAATTTTTTTTTGCCTGTTCAAATAAATCACGAACCCTTGAAGCACCGACACCCACGAACATTTCAACAAAGTCAGAGCCGCTGATTGAAAAGAAGGGAACACCCGCTTCTCCGGCAACCGCACGCGCCAGCAATGTTTTCCCTGTTCCCGGAGGTCCTTCAAGTAAAACGCCTTTTGGTATTCTTGCACCCAAAGCAATAAATTTTCTCGGTTCTTTTAGAAAATCGACAATCTCAACTAATTCCTGCTTTTCTTCATCCGCACCCGCCACATCTTTAAACGTGACTTTATGATTATCCTCTTTATAAAGTTTAGCCTTACTTTTACCAACGCTCATCATTTGGCCGCCACCACGTGTACGATTCATGAGAAAGAAAACCAGCAAGAACATGAGAACAAATGGGATCAGTGAAGTAAGAAATACGACCCAACCAGGTGTACTTGCTTCTGGTTGAATAGTCAAATTGGATTGTTCAGCCAATGAAGTGATTTGATTGATTTCCTTTTCACTTGCCGGGACATAGGCTCTAAATGTCGTATTCTTTTTTCCCTTATTCAAGCGGCCTGTTGCTGTATAGACACTCCCATCCGGCTGAAGCGTCAGTTCTCTGACATCCCCTTTGGCAAGATGTTGTTGAAAGGTACTGAAAGACATCGGTTCAACAATGTTGTTTGGACTGGTCAGCCATTTGGTCACGCCTGCAACAACCAGAACGATAAAGACATAAATGATCATATTTCTATAGACGCGTTTCATCCGTCTCCTCCACTCACGCATAAGGAACCCTGTATTTCAAAAGTGAAAGTCACTCTAATTTTCACCGTTCATCATTTAATTATCTGATGGAGATGTGAATTCTTTATGTAAAGCCACATCGGTGGCAGCTCTAAGTCACAGCGATAAGAGTATTCCCTTCACTCTTATCTGCAGAGTTCAACTTAACAACACCTGATTAAAATTCAGTTCTAACGGTTCTTTTGTTAAAAAGATTCTGTTTAGATCCTCTCCGTGTTCTCATTGATTGATTTTCCTTTTCTAAAATGGGACAAACATATTCTTCTCTTATTTTTTGCTTTTGCCAAGCTAAAGTCCCCGGTTGTGCTTTTTCATCTTTTGATTTTGTCAATCTACATTTCACCTCTTTTTACTGGTTTTATTATCTGTAATGATCAATGAAATCCTTATTAAATAGAGACGAAAAACCCGATTGAGTTTTCGTCCCTATAAAGAAAAGTCGAATTGAAACTTTTTTCAAGTCAATGATGATGTCCATTACCTTTCTTCATCATAGCCGGCATCATGAACAGATGCATCAACGGGCAAATAAGTACAGCCGCGAGTATGAGCAAACTATTTGATCCTGAAAATCCGCCTGTGAAAAACAGACCAATGATCACAGCTATTGGAATAATGAGGCAGACTGCCATCATAAGGTTATGATTGTGTTGATGAGTTCCATGAGCACTATGATTTTCATTTCCCTGATTTTGATTTTCGTGACCCTGACTGTTATGATCATGATTCCCGCAACAATTCATCAAAAATCCCTCCTCAATCTCGTTATGCTTGTTTACTTTTCAGCTGCTGAAGTTCTTTCCGCAACTGATCATTCTGTTCTTTTAACGCGTCAAATTCATTCTGTTTCTCATGAATATGCTGATGTGTGCTGTGTTGATGGCTTTCAGACTGATGACCTTCATGATTGTGATTTCCGCAACAAGACATAAAAAATTCCTCCTCGTAAACTTTGATTATTAATCCTTGTTTTTAAGCTGTTGAAGCTGTTCCCGCAAAAGATTATTCTGTTCTTTCAGGTCGTTCAATTCATTCGAGCTTTTTTGATGTTCAGAATGATCCGTTTCTGAATGATTTCCCTTCATCATCATAAACATCATCGGGAGCATCATAAGGGGACAAGCGAGTAATAGTAGCCAAGACCAGTCCATTGATTTCTTCCTCCTCTCATTCTTCAATAATGATTATAGGAAAGAAATGTGTGGAATCTGTGTGGAAAACATGTAGAAGGCGAGTAATTGTTGAAAAAATAAAAAAAGATTTACATATTACTCTTTGTTCCTGTAATGGAACCATAAATACAGGCTGCCAAAGAGGATCACAGGGCAGGCGACCCACATGCAGACTTTGAAAAAAATCCTCCCAAATGCAAGAAAACTCTCATGACCAAAAGCATTGGCTGAGAAGAGAAGGCAGGTTAGTCCAACGATAATTAAAAAAAGTGAAAAGAACCAATCAATTTTCTTCATTATTTCATCCCGTCCCTTCTCTGCTTTTTTTCATGAGTAAAGATCAATGTGAAAGTAGTCCCGACGCCCATTTGGCTATCAACTCGAACCGTTCCGTCCTGCATTTCAACGTATTTTTTGACGATAGACAGGCCTAATCCAGTCCCCCCGTATTCACGCGCACGTGATTTCTCCACTCGATAAAATCGTTCAAAGATATAAGGCAACTCTTCTTTAGGAATACCAATGCCTGTGTCTGATACGGAAAGGACAGTTGCTTCTTTCTTCCCGGTCAGTCGTACAAGAACGCTGCCCTTCTCCGTATAACGGATGGCATTCTCAAGTAAATTTAACAGTACTTGTTCCATCCGTTTACGATCTCCTCGAATGAACGGAATCTGATCTTGAAAATCCAGTTGCAGGCTTAGCCGTTTACTGTCGGCTTTAAGTTTGACTTTCTGAACAGCTGTTTTTATGACTACCTTCAGATCCATCCATTCCATCTTAAGTTTGATCTGTCCTTCCTCCATCTTTGAGAGGTCAAACAGATCATTAATCAAATGCTCAAGACGAACGGATTCTTGATAAATAATGGAGAGGTACTGTTTTTTTTCTTTATCAGAGTTAACTAATCCATCTGTCAGAACTTTTGCATAGCCCTGAAGATAAGTGACTGGTGTTCGAAGTTCATGTGAAATGTTTGAGAAAAACGCTCGCCGTGTATCTCGATATCTTTGCAAACTGGCAGCCAGATCATTAATGGAGTGCCCAAGCATGCCGATTTCATCCCGGCTCCCGACCTGAAGTCGTGTATCCCAGTTTCCTTTTGCCATTTTATCGGTCATTTGCTGCATTTGAAGCAGAGGGCGGGAAAGCAGTTTGCTCATAATCAGGATCATACCTAGAGCGAGCAAAAACGCGCCCAGTCCGGATAGCATCAGCAGATTTCGAAGCCGCTGCAAAGAGTCATCTATTTTTTTCATGGAGGAGACAATATAGATCGCAGATCGGGTTGCTTTTCCGATTTGTACGGGTTTGCCAACGACATAAAATCGGTTTCCATGAACATCATGGTTTTGAAAAGCTACAGAATGACCGGAAAGCAGGCGCCGAGTATCGCCTGCACGTAATAAAGACAGATTCGGTTGTTTTTCCCCTGGAAGTGTCAAGATCCTTCCTTCATCGTTCAACCAATAGACTTTTACGCTTGAAAATTTGGCAAAAGCTCGAATCATGGATTGTGAAGAAGTATCATTGGATTCTGCCATAGTCACAAAGTGTGCAGCTATTTCCTGTGTATTGTCCTTCATTTGAGTATCATAAAAATTTGTGAACAATCGATCAACAGCAAGGCCGGATGATACTAGAATCACAATCATCAGCACGATGACAGCCGCACCCAACTTCAACCCAATTCTATTGATCGTCATGATTTTCCGACCTCTGCCTCAAATTTATAACCGACTCCCCAGCTTGTCTGAATCGGGTTATAGGCTAAACCGGATCTCTTTAATTTCTCTCTGATATTTTTAACGTGGATATCGACAACCCGCGCATCCCCTTCGAAATCATAACCCCATATTTGTTCAATCAACTGTTCACGAGACAGAACACGGCCTTTATTTTTGGCCAGCGTAGCAAACAGGTCAAATTCTTTATGTGTTAAATCCACCGATTTATCATGAACAAAAACCTGGCGTCCGTCTCTATCAATCGTTAGTGCGGTAAAATTCAGCACATCGTTATTTGTTTGTTTGGTCGGGGTCGAGGATGCGCGGCGAATCAGCGCATGAACGCGAGCAATCATTTCCTCTGGATCAAAGGGTTTTGTCAGATAATCATCTGCGCCGAGTTCCAGCCCCTGGACTTTTTCTTTTGTCTCACCTAAAGCCGTTAACATCAGAATAGGAACGGATTGTGTCTTTCGAATCGACTGGCAGACCTGCCAACCATCCATATTGGGCATCATCACGTCAAGGATGACCAGGTCAAAGGACTGATTTTTAATTTTCAACATCGCTTCATTGCCATCCGCTGCCTCAACAGTATCAAAACCTTCTTTAGATAAGTAAATACGTAACAAATTGCGCAACTTCCAGTCATCATCTACGATTAAGACATATAATTTCTTCATACTCATCACCTTCTCCCATCATACAGCAAATTTTAATTTTCAAGATTACATTTTTTAACAAATTAAGATCAGATCAGTACTCACCATACATCCTCATGTTTCTTAAAGACCCAGTATTCGTAAAACCTGGATCTCTTCCTATGGATGGTTTGATTAGAAAACAGACTTATTTTTCCACCTTTTCAATAACTTCCTATGACATACACTTAATAAAATCATGCCTATAACAATCCAAATCAAAATAAATAAAGCGGCATGTAGAAAAAAGGCTTCCGGGAGGATCGTGATCACAGGGTCTGTAACCGGATCGAACAGCCAGTAATTATTTCTAAAAAAAATCTTGTGAAACAAAGTGAATGATGCATCAAAGTTCAAGGTGAAAGCAGTTAAAGTAACGATAATGAAGAACAGAAGAATGAAAGATGTTTTTTTCAGAACACTGATCGCCCCAAGCTTAATACTGCGATACAGGCCGGCCACACTAACTAAACCTGTGATGATAAAGAGCAGCTCAATCGAAGTAAAGATCCTCTTGACATCCCCAAAATGAATCTGTCCGCGATTTGAGTAAGGCAGGGATGGAAGCTTAAAGAATTGAGGCCTTGGATCTAACAGATATTGAATCATGTAATTATAGTTTTCCACAATTCTATCTCTACTGATACCTGCAATCTTGTCAATACCAAGATACCAAATATCGAAATAGTACAGAGGTTTAAAGAGCAGAGCAAGCTCTATTGACAGGAAAATAATAAACAACGCAAGATTGATGGCAAGCAGGAACTGAAGTACACTGGATTTTTTGAAATGCATCCGCACACACACCCATATGAATATTTTGATTTGAACCCCATAAGCCTAAAGAATTGAAAAATGGTGGATTCATATTTCTGTCAGGAAAAGGACTAAGCCTCTCTTTTACGGCTTAGTCCCGAACAGAATTTCATCGACGGCCATTAAACTGAAATCAATCAGTAGCTTTGTCATCAATTAATTGGTAATCTAAATTCATTTTCTTCTCATAATCCTTCCAAAACTTTTGAATTTGATTTTTGGCGGGGAATTATTTTTTGGGATTGAAATTCTTGAATTTTTCGGAAAAACTTTATTAGTCCCTTGACCCGTATCCGATTTCAAGATTTTCCCTGTATTTTTCTCTACCGAATTAATCGCCTGTCCTACATCTTTTGTAACGCTATTCCTTATTCTTGAGAATGTACTTGAAAACGAGTTTGAATTGTTCCCGGAGCGACTACGCTTAATAATCGAGCCGGTTGTCTGTTTCGTTATTGGAGGAATCGTTTTCTTTTCGCTGGCGGTAGGAGGCTGATACTTTACCGTAGGCTGAACTGTATTACCATCCGTATAGCCACGATAATTGCCTAGAGCGCCTTTGCCCAATTGATACAATCGATCCAAGAGAATGGCAGACAGATATCCCTTCAAAAACGACGAACTGTAATTATTTCGAACAAACTCTTTATTACTTACTTCAATTAAAGTATTTTCCGGATTTTTGCTGTCTCTCTGAATGTCATATAATTCATCAGAATAGACAAGGAACATTTGCTGGTTATCGTTTCTGGAAATCTGATCCGGTTTTTTTTGGTCGCTCAGTTTCTTGGCTACTTCCGGAACCGACTGTTTGTCAGCCTGATAAATATAGGACTCCTGATTTCCATTTTTGGATACGGAGGTCAGCGGATAGCCTCCGGTTACAGATGGCTGACCAGATCTGGAGGCAGAGCATCCGGTTAAAAGGGAAGCCCCGAGAACAATAGCCAATACAATTTTTATGCTGTTTGACAATCGCTTAATCATATTTAACGCTTCCTTCTTTTCATGACTGAATGATCCTGACGTCCATCGGCAGGACATCCTCTCCCTCATACAACATCATCTGGCCAGACTGCCATTCGATTCGTAGTAGTTTCCAATTATCTGATTGAAAGTCCCAGAGATAGTGTTCATCAGAAGATGAAAAAGGGGTATCACCTGACGAGTGAATTGAGCCTATCGCTTGATCTTCCATATGATACAATGTCTCTTCCATCTCAATGGTCGTTGGAATTTCATTGATGTCTTCAAGACGTCCGTCAATTGCCTTATAAAGCACGAGATCCAATTTTTCTCTCTTAGTCACCCGAAAATATTTGATTGAACTGCCATCCTTTAAAGTAAAGAAGGCTTCCTGACGCTCCGGAAAAAACATTTTTCCCGCAACAGTATAACTATTAAGTGAAAGATCTACAATGTCACCAATAGATAAAGTGTAAGGCGTTTTTTCTTCAATTGGAGGTTCGGGCTTCTTCACTAAATTGATGATTCGGTGAAGTAGGGACATTTCTTTATCTCCTTTCCATTTGCAAAAATAAAACCGACAGCCGTCTTTTGTAATTCTCTCGGCGTGCCGGCTCATTGATTTGCCTATTGTTATCCTTTATTTTTTATGCTGTTCGATGAGCTGTGCCAGTTCATCTTCGACTTTCTTGTCCTTTCCTAGATTCTCAAACTCTTCATCGATGGATTTTTCTTTTTTATAGACTTCTCCGCTTGCTTCAGCCTCAGCTTCTAGTTGCAGTGTTTTTTCTTCCATCCGTTTCAGTCCGGCCATCGCTGTATTGGAATCAAAGCCAGACATCGTGTCATTAATCTTTTTCTGCGCCTCGGCAGCGTTAACCCGTGCGACAAGAGTTTCCCGTTTATCCTTCAGCTCGGCAACCTGCTTTCGCATCTCATCCAGCTTTTGACGAAGATTTTCTGCAGACGCCTGATTTTGTTCGAAGCGTTCCTTGTATTCATTCATTTTTCGTTCAGCGTTTTGCTTATCCTCGATAACTCTTCGTGCCAGATCCAAGTCTCCTGTTTCAACAGCAAGGTGCGACTGTTCTTCACGTTTAGCCACAAGGGCTTTTTGTTCCTCGTAAAGGGCCTTGAATTTTTTTTCAAGGGCAATTTGCGCCGCAACGCCATGTTCCGCTTCCTGCAGATCCTCCTGCATATCGCGTAGATACTGATCGGTCATTTTCACTGGATCTTCTGCCTTTTCGATCACAGCATAAATATTTGAAACGGTAAGGTCACGCAGTCTTTTAAATAGTGACATTCAATAAAACCTCCTGATTGTTTTTCATGTCGATATCGGATCCCCTTAAAAGGGTGACCAACACTTTTTTACCTTATTGATAAGTACATTCGCCATTTGCTGTTTTATATCAATGATACGCCCCCTTCTCTACTGCAATAAGATTACACGTTAAATGTGTAGAAACCATGTAAAAGTGATATTTCTCTAAAAAGAGAATTGAACATGATTTTGAAACATCAAAGCTACCCGCTTTTTTACTTTAATTCATTGTCTTGTTTATTTTATGGTATAAAAAAATGCCTCTAACCCATTTCGGGCGAGGCACTTCTTAACAATTAATTCTGTCCGACAACATCGTATCCTTGTTCTTCAACTGCTTCCTTCATCTTACTGAACTGAATCCTTGCATCATCATATTCAACTGACGCTTTACCTTTTTCAAGATCCACAGAAACGTCAGATACACCATCTAATCCCTTTAAAGCATTTGTAACCGAGGCTTTACAATGTCCGCAATGCATACCTTTTACATCAAGTGTGGTCTTTGCCATCGTTTCAATCTCCTTTTTTACACTGAAAATTTTTTATTTAAAGATGAATGGACAGATTTAAACGTCAGTGCTGTCCAACAACATCGTATCCTTGTTCTTCGACAGCTTCTTTCATTTTGTCGTATTGTACTTTCGTTTCATCATAGTCGACAGCAGCTTCACCAGTTTTAAGATCAACAGAGACAGCAGATACCCCATCAAGACCCTTCAGTGTTTGAGTCACCAGATTCTTGCAGTGGTCTCCCATCATACCCTTAACATCAAGCTTCGTTTTTGCCATAAGCCATCAATCTCCTTTTCATCTTTTTTGATGCTCTACAGCTTCTCAGTCAAAAAACCTTTCAATTTCAGACTTTGACCCGTTTCAGACGTAAACTGTTCGTCACGACGGATACGGAACTAAAGGCCATGGCAGCACCGGCTACCCACGGTGCAAGTAAGCCAAGTGCGGCGACCGGAATGCCGACCGTATTATAGAACAGAGCCCAAAACAAGTTCTGACGAATGTTCCGCATCGTTTTCCGGCTCAAATCAATCGCTTTTGGAATATGAAGCAGATCACCACCGACCAATGTGATATCAGCTGCCTCAATTGCCACGTCTGTTCCAGTGCCAATTGCCATGCCGATATCTGCTGTAGCCAATGCCGGAGCGTCATTTATTCCATCACCAACCATGGCTACCTTCAGTCCCTTTTTTTGAAGAATTTTCACTTTAGCTGCTTTTTCCTCGGGAAGGACCTCGGAAAACACATGGTCAATGCCTGCCTGTCTGGCAATTGCCTGAGCCGTCCGCTCATTATCGCCCGTAATCATATACACCGAAAGACCACGTGTCTTTAATTCTTCAATGGCTTGCTTCGAAGATGTCTTGATCGTGTCCGCAACGGCAATAATACCCTGAAGCTTGCCATCGTAGGCAACAAACATTGCCGTTTTCCCTTCAGATTCAAGCTTCTTCATCCGTTCCTCAGTCTCAGCAAAAGAAATGCCTTCATCTTTCATCAGCCGCCGTGTGCCGATTGCTATTTCCTTCCCGGAAACAGTTGCTTTAATACCATAACCGGCAAGAGCTTTGAACTGATCCGGTGATGGGAGATCCGGGCTGCTTAGCTTTCCATAGGTAACAATCGCCTGCGCCAGCGGATGTTCACTGGCTGATTCTGCTGAAGCAGCAAGCGTTAAGAGTTCTTCTTTTGCTGCGCCATTCAGTGCAATAATGTCAGTAACATCCGGTTTACCATTAGTAATTGTCCCCGTCTTATCGAACAGAATAGCCTGCAGACTTTGGGTTGTTTCGAGATATTCACCTCCTTTAAAAAGAATGCCGTTCTCAGCCCCCTTGCCGGTTCCAACCATGATGGATGTCGGCGTTGCCAAGCCTAAAGCGCAAGGGCAGGCAATCACAAGGACACTAATAGCCGCAATCAGTGCTGGGGCAAACTGACCGGGAGTGACAAACAGAATCCAGACAAGAAATGCCAGCACCGAAATACCGATCACAATCGGGACAAAGATACCCGAGATACTGTCAGCGAGCCGCTGGATCGGTGCTTTTGATCCCTGGGCTTCCTCAACAATCTTGACAATCCCGGCAAGTGCCGTATCTTTCCCTACTTTTTCAGCCTTCATGGTCAGCGTTCCATTTGCATTCACCGTTGCGCCGATTACTTTGTCATCTTTTCCTTTTTCGACAGGGATGGATTCACCAGTAATCATTGATTCGTCAACAGAAGAACGGCCGTTGACAACGATACCATCTACAGGTATTTTTTCTCCAGGTTTGACACGTAACAAATCACCGACAGCAACCTGATCGATCGGTACTTTTCGTTCCTTCCCGTCCTCAATGATTGTCGCCTCTTTGGCCTGCAGTCCCATCAGTTCAGTAATCGCCGCAGTCGTCCGCCTTTTTGCACGTGATTCAAAATATTTACCCAACAGGACAAGCGTAATTAAAATCGCACTCGTTTCAAAATACAGCTCAGGACTGGTGAGTCCGCCGAACTGATAACGGAGTGTCTCGAACGCGCTATAAAAGTAAGCAGCACTCGTACCCAGTGCAACCAGAACATCCATATTGGCACTCTTATTTAATAGAGCCTTTGTACCACTGATATAAAACTGGCCGCCAATGTAGAACTGCACAATACCAGCCAAGATGAGCTGGAACCATGGATTCATCAGCAATTGAGGGATCGGTAGGCCTGTGTTAAAGGGCAAGTGTGCAATCATGGTGTAAAGCAACGGCAGCGAAAGAACCGCGGATATGATCAGTTTCTGCAACTTTCTTTTAAGTTCCTTCTCTTTTTCGTCCGTCGCCTGTTCTTGTTTCGGGACAGCCTTGTAACCGAGTTTCTTGACTTGATCATAAATCGCAGTAGGTTCGGTGATCCCGAGCTGAAAGATCACAGTTCCAGACTCAGTCGCTAGATTAACCTGGGCTGATACGACACCTGCCATACGGCTCAATCCCTTTTCAATACGCGCGGCACAAGAGGCACAGGTCATACCAAGAATATCCGTATCCAACCTTTGCGTTCGCACGCCGTAACCCAGCTTTTCAATCTTTTGTACAATGTCCGTGGGTTTTGCTTTTTCCTCATGGATGGTCACCTTCGCTTTTTCCAATGCGAGGTTGACATTCGCTTCGACGCCATCCATCTTATTGAGCGATTTTTCAATCCTTGTCGAGCAGGAAGCACAGGTCATCCCTGTAATCCCAATCTGCATTGCCTTTGAACTCATCCATTTCATCCCCTTATATCCGTTCATCCAGAAGTCAATGTGAACCCCCAGAATAAATGATTTGTATTTATTCCAACTAAAGATTCAGGTTAACAGCTCCTGCCATCTTCTTTCAACTTTATTATACCCATGGGGGGTATACGTGTCAAATGATAAATTGAGCGATCTGTTATACCTAGTCGTGGGGCTTTTCGTAATTAAATGAAGGCACTGCTTATCCCTTGGTCTCATTTATTCTAATAAACAGATGTGTAGTTTTTGTTAGGATATGAAAAATATCATATCTTTTTTGAAATCATTTGCGAACAAGCACGAATAGAAATGGAAAATCAGAGAAACATCAGGTTTCCTTATTCCCTCAGTTCTAAGGAATGATACGATCTCTGCCTTTTATATTTAACATTTAATAGCTATAGATTTCTTGATCATTACGATCTCTAGATACATTGATTTAAACTTTATTTTTATTGAGTATTTATAAATCTTCACAGTTTCTCCACATTTGTTCGATACACTTGTGGAAACGAGATAAGGAGAGTGTACCCATGAAAAAGTTTCTTTTCGTCGCACTGGCAATTTTCACACTACTCATCATTACTGCGTGCTCTGCGACTACAGAAAATAGCAACAAAACAGCCAACAAGCAGGCTGCGAGCAGCGAATCAGCTGCTTCAGAATCACCCAAAATATTGAGAGGGCCAAATATTACGCTTGTTGCCGAAAAAGGGACACAAAAATTGAGCAACGGCGTTACTGTCCCAGTTTGGACGTTTAACGGATCAGCACCCGGACCGGAAATTCATGTACAAAAAGGCCAGAAAGTGCGTGTCACCTTAAAGAATGAGCTTTCTGCACCCGTTTCGATTCACTGGCACGGTTATCCAGTTCCTAATAAAATGGATGGTATCCCAGGTGTCACACAAAACGCTGTAGCCCCAGGAAAGAGCTTCACTTATGAGTTCGTTGCTGACAAAGCAGGCACTTATTGGTATCACTCTCACCAGGATTCAGTGAATCAGGTGGACCGAGGGTTATATGGGGCCTTCATTGTTGAAGATCCTAAAGAAAAATATGATAAGGATTACACCCTAATGCTGGACGAATGGGTGACCGATAAAAATCAGATCAACAGTCAGATTAAAGCGATGACACCTGCGGGTCAAAGCAATAAGAACAACGGAGATTCCGGAATGGGCAGCATGCCCGGCATGGATATGGGCGGTTCAGATCAAGGCAGCTCAAATAGTGGTGGCAGTAGTGGAATGAATATGGATAATATGGACAACATCAGTTCAGATAGCAGAAACAGTAACGGCATGAATATGCCCGGGAATATGATGGCCGACAATATGAGCATGTACGACTTGTACACCATTAATGGAAAAAGCGGCAGTCTGGTCAAGCCCCTAACTGTTAAGAACGGCGATAAGGTTCGGCTGCGTTTCATTAATGCCGGCTATCTCCCGCATAACATTCATATCCATGGTCACAACATTAAAGTGATTGCAACTGATGGTCAGCCTATAAACAATCCGCAGGCCGTTAAAAATCAGGTCATTTCCATCGCACCAGGTGAACGATATGATGTATCCTTTACTGCGGACAATCCGGGAAAATGGTATATCGAGGATCATGGAACAGCAAAGGGTACAAACGGGATGAAGGCTTTGATTGACTATGAAGGCAGCAAGGCTACAACCGATCAACCTAATGCAAGCACACAATTGCCGGCTATAAACTTTGCTGACTACGGGTCTAAAACAAAACCTGAGTTTACGCTGAATCAAAAATACGACGTCACCTATACCATGAACCTTAATGCAGGTATGAACAATAATGGGATGATCTATACGATCAATGGGGAAACCTTCCCAAGTACAGATCCGATTAAGGTTAAAACGGGTGATCGCGTGAAGGTCAAGCTGGTCAATCGTGATCATATGAATAACCATCCAATGCATCTCCATGGCCACTTTTTCCAGGTTTTGAGCAAAAATGGCAAACCGGTCAGCGGTTCCCCCATTTACAAAGATACGTTGAATGTAAAACCGGGTGAAACTTATGAGGTTGCCTTCCTGGCCGATAATCCGGGTAACTGGCTGTTTCACTGCCACGATCTGCATCACGCGAATGCAGGGATGATAACCGAGGTCCAGTATACAGATTTCCATTCAAGTTATGTTCCAAGTTCTTCGAGTAACAATAAACCGGAGTAAGTATTTTTAAAATAGAGGCTAAGCGATCACGTTACAATAGTCTCAAAGGTGGTGGTAGATATGATGGGATGGAATGGTGGTATGATGAGTGGTTTTAGTATAGGTATGGGTCTTATCGGATGGCTTGTGCAACTATCACTATTCATTGCCGTGATCTATCTAGTGGTTACCCTAATTAAAAAATTGAATCACCATTCAGACACCAATAAACAAGGGTACGCGATTTTAAAAGAACGATTTGCCCAAGGTGAAATCACAGAGGATGAATACAAAGAAATGAAAAAGATCTTGGATGACTGAACAGGTGATAGGTCTTAAAATCGAGTAGGAGGCAGTTCACACTGCCGACCTCTCACACCACCGTACGTACGGATCCGTATACGGCGGTTCAATAACTTAAGCACTTTGAATATGCCGGAGTGTCTTGGAGAGATTAATCAATCCAAGATGCTCCAGCTTTTCATTCGTTAGGGTGTAACAAAGCGTTTTGCTGTGCGCCGTCCGCCAGTATCCTTTACGGGTGTTGGCGAAGGTGAAGGCTTGTGCTTCCGACATCCCCAACTTTCGGAGTTTCCTGAGACGGGTTCTTATTTTCTTCCATGATTTCCAGATATATTGACGAATTCTCGAGCGAAGCCACTCATCCAGGCGCTGGATAAAGCTCTTCATCTGCCCCATCCCGTAGTACTGGAGCCAGCCCCTCATTTTCAGCCGGATTTCTCTGAAGAGGACATCAAGACTGCGTCCCCGGTTGCGCTTGGTCACTTGCTTCAGGGTCCTTTTGATGCGCTTCTTGGTTTTCGTGCTGGGTCGCGCATAGGCACCCTTACGGGAGACACCCAGGGAGAATCCCAGAAAGTTAAGCTTCAGCGGCGAACCCACCTGCGTCTTTTGCCGGTTGACTGTCACTTTCAGGTCTTTCTCCAGAAACCTGGTGATACTGACAAGGACTCGGTATCCCGCGCGCCGGCTTTTGACATAAATGTTACAGTCATCCGCATAGCGCACGAATTCATGGCCTCTTGCGGTGAGCAGCTGATCCAGTTCATTGAGATAGATGTTGGCCAGCAGAGGCGACAGGTTCCCACCTTGCGGCGTTCCCTTAGTCGTTGCCTCAAAGAGTCGACCGTTCATCGCCCCACTCGTCAGGAATCTGCGGATCAGATGCAGGAGCCACGGATCGTCAATATACTGACTGATAAATTTCATCAGAAGATCATGATTGACCGTATCGAAGTAGGCCTTCAGGTCTAAGTCCACCACATAGTGGTAGCCCTGGTTGTAGAGCGCCATCACTCGGCGGATCGCATCATGAGCCCTGCGATGCGGCCTGAATCCATAACTGCGATCTGAAAACACCCTTTCGAACGTTGGCATCATCACTTGCGCCACGGCTTGCTGGATCATGCGATCCACAACGGTCGGTACGCCAAGTTTACGCTTGGATCCATCCGGTTTGGGGATTTCTACACGTTTTACCGGGGCCGGTTTATAGGTTCCTTTTCGTAATGATACTAATAATTCGTCTCCGTGTTCTTTGAGATAGGGCAAGGCTTCTTCTACGGTCATTCCGTCCATTCCTGCCGCGCCCTTATTGCGCTTCACCCGAAGGTAGGCCTGATTCAGGTTCTTTCGCGACAGGACACGCTCCATCATTGACGTGCCATTCTCAGCTGCACGTTCACCGGAAGCCGTACTACGCGCCCCGAAGTCCTCTTGGCCTTCCATGCCTATCCTTCTCCGGTGGTCAGCTTGATGTTCTGTTTTCTGCGATGGTCGCACGGCTTCCACCTCCAGTATCAGTAAGAATTGTTATAGTTCAGTCCTTCGCTGCAAAGGCAGCTACTATGACCTCGGCTGACTTCTGCATCATTCGGCGGCACATCACTGTACCGTTTGTCGCTGTGGGATATACCGTCCCTCTTGTCGGCCACGTATGATGCAGATCTCCCCGGGTAAGAGCGATAACTTTCGTGCCAGGTCACTGCCAGCTTTACTGTCCGTCATTTGGAGCGGTATCGGACTTTGGTTTGTTTAGCAACCTGATCCATGACGCACAGCCTTATAGCTGGTTCTTGTCCATCAGTTCAGCACTTTGCCTGAGACTTCCTTCAGATTCTCCCTCACAGGAGACACCCTTGTCCTCAGCTAGTAGTTCCGACCGCTACGGTCTACAGCGGACTTTCACCGCCAAGTTATCGCCCATGCCGGGCGCACTAAATGTGAGGGGGAAAGTCAATATGACTTTCCCCCTCACTTTTTTGCATGAGTAGCTACTAATTCATAGAAAAATTATAATCTGCAAAATGAGCATCGGTATACCTTGAATAAAAGGAGGGGAAAGAACGAATAATGATCAAAATATAGATGAATTATCGAGATATCAATTCATCTTCAGTCACCCATTTATGGCTTTTTATCACTTTTCCAGTCTTAGTATCGGTATAATTGACCATATAAATATTCGTTTGCTTAGCACTGTCAATTGTTGCTTCTGCGCCCATCATCCCTGGCATATGGCTGGCGTTTAGATTAACCTTTGTCCCCGTTTTGAGAAGTCCTTTGTTGTGAGTCTGTAACTCTTGCTGGATAACCCACTTATGATTTCTAACCACCTTCCCACCGTTAGTTGGATGATAAGTAACAGTATACACATTAGTAGTATAAACTCCGGCAACCGTTCCTTTAGCATTCATCATACCGGACATATGATCTGTTTTCAGCGTCACTTTACTCCCCTTTTTAAATTCAGGATTCATTGTTGCTACAAGGTCCTGTGGAACATCGCGATCCGACGACATAGCGTGCTGATCATGATCTCTATTCATATCATGGCTCATGGAGCTTGAACTGTCATTTGTTCCCTGGCTTGTGCTACACCCAGTTAACGCTACAACAAAAACTAATAAAAAAAAGGATACGCAGAATTTTTTTATTGCCAAAGCTGATCACTCCTGACACAATAAAATTAATCACATCAGGTAATATACCCTATAAGATGAAAATAAATCGTATGCCCTGTCAGATCTGGGAACTGCGATGTCCCCCCTTCCAGGGCTTGTACTTACGTTATAATAAGGTTATTGAGTTCCTACGGAGGTATGCCAGTTGGCTAGTAAAGAGCAGATAAAATCATTGAGGAATACAAATACATACGAGATGCGGAATCAGTTTATCGATCATACCTAGTTTATCAATGATGAACGCCTTAAAGCATTTCGTACCATAAAAAAATCATTACTAAGGTGGTTACTGAAATTGAAAACAGTACCTTTGGCAATGATTTTAAGAGATACTTTAGTCTACCTAAAAAAAGAAAAAAAAGCACGAAAGAAAAATGCATTCTCTCGTTTACCCTCGTATTTTTCCTGTCAGGACAAAAAGACAGCCCGAATAAACTCTTAATACTACGAAGTTGAAGCATTAAGACTGTATGAAAATATTTCACCGAGTCCTGAAAAAACCTACTGGCAGCCGGTGGGTTAATATTAGGCACTTATTGAAAAAAGTAATCAAGAAGCTAAACTTTTTTTTCATCCAATACTTCTACTGATATTTTTAGCTTTTCTGAGATAAATGGCTTAAGTTCTTTGAACTAACCGAAATACTTTTTATTTAACAATCATCCAATTTTTATCTTTTTGCAGAGTCAAATCAAACTGTGAAATCTGCGTCGCCTTTGTTTGCTGATCGAGATACTTCACGGATACTGAAACCTGCACTTGATTGCCCACTTTCCGATACACCGGATTGATCATCTCTGAAAAGACATAGTCCTTGCCAATCGGTTTCAGCACATTGTCTTTGACATAGTAGGACAGTTCTTCTTTACTTGCAGTAGGATATAGTTTAAAGAACGTTTTTAAAAATACGTTGATTTCTTCTGTCGTACCTCCATTCACCGTACCATCATTTTCTACTGCTTTTGGCTCATAACCTGACTTCACAGGATTCTCGCAAATGGTGGGATTTCTGACGATGACCATGTTTCCGGCTTTATCCATATAGACTCCCACCTTATAAGAGGCATTCACCGCCTTTTTTGTGTCGCCCTCCGTTATCAGCTGATCAACGGAAAAAATGACGGCATACTCGTGTTCATCGATTCGCCTTACCTTCCAGATTTCCACGTCGTTAACTGAAGAAGAGGTAGGAATGTCCCTGCGAATGGTGTCGATGTTTAAATCCTGTAATTCTTTAGTCAGATACCCTTTGAGAGCTTCTGTCCGTTGGTCGATTACATTCTGGTTGTTTTTCCATGAATAATAGACTTTAGCAAAGTTTTTGATGAAATTTTCGATCGGGTTGATATCGATCACTTGTTTTTCAATCACTGTTGTTTCATGAACCGTGTGCCTATTGACGGCGGTAAAATTTTTATATATCCCAAAAGCAACGCTGCTGATCAGCAGAATCCAGAGGAAAATCACCCATTTTCGATGGGGACCAACTTTCATCACATGGACCTTTTGAGGCTTGGACAGTTTTGCTTTTCTTCTGATTTTCATCGTTTAAAACTTCCTTCCTATTCTATTTGTTTTTAATCCGACCTGCACTGACCAAGTGCTTCTGCCAGTAAGGAGTTGTGAGATCCGCATAGCCAATCGGATCACCAGCTTGGTACATACGATTGTTTCCGACATAAATTCCAACATGCGTGATATAGGTGCCTGCGTTATAGGTATCATGAAAAAACACCAAGTCCCCTGGCTTGGCTTCTGAAAGCGGAAGATGCTGCGTCACGTCATACTGTGCTTGAGCCGTGCGTGGCAGGCGAATGCCCGCTTTGCCAAAGCTCCACTGCGTTAATCCACTACAATCAAAGGACGTGTTAGGATTGTCTCCCCCAAACACATAGCGCCAGCCTTGATATTTTAAGGCTTCGTTCATAACGGTTTGAACAGTAGAATCTCCGAATTGTGCCACAGCTAGATATTGAGAGACTAGTGAAACATAAAACATATTTCCGTAACGGTATCGCCAGCCACTATTTTTCTTCAATGCAATCGGGTTTGTGTAAGAAACTTTTTCCCCAGCGGATTTTTCTTTCGCAAAGGTCTCGGCAAGTTCAAAGGTGTATTTTTTACCGTGGCTCGCCACGTAATCAATGAATTTTCCTCCATAGTTATAAGCCTGGATCACAGTATTGATGTCGTCTCCTTTTTTCTTAGAGGACTGTAATAAAGCTGCGAAGTATTTACATCCTTGCTGAATCGATTCCTCCACAGTAAAGGAACGCGGAGACTGCCCGGTCGAGGCCATCGACTGCATGACATCTGTACCACGACCTCCGCTTTCCACCTGCATGATGGCAAGCAAATCACCGACATAGCGCTCGATTTGATATTTCTTGGCATACTTTTCCACCATTGGCTGGTGGGCCAGTACTTCCTGTGACAGATTAGCGCCTGCAAGATCTATCCCATTGCCGCTGCCGTCTCCATCCTCTTCATTTGAAATGAAAACAGCGACAAAAATTAGTAGGGAAATCAGCATAGCCAAGACGGCACCGAAGATTAGCCAAACGTTTAATCTCATTTTTGGCTTCCTCTCTGCCTACGAGTCACGCGTTGCCTTGTCTGTTGACCCGTTTCTGTCCGATTATGCCTGAGGGTTGCCTCTTGTTTTTTGATCATCGGGGCCAGTTGTCGGCTCTTTTTTGGTGTAAACGGTTGTCGCGTTGCGTTTGGATGAGTCGGTGCGTGCTCTTTCTGCGTCGCAACTGGGCTTCTCCTGTTAAGATCCTGCTTGGTGAGATCTTGGCGTACTGTAGAATCTGGCATCTGGACGACCGGACGATTGAGCTCGGTATTTTTTGCTTGGCTTTTTTTCTCCTGATCCTTGAATGAGTGGATTGAGTTTATCGCCCTTTTGTTTGTCTTCAGCGTGGAATCAGGCATTACAGACCGTGCAGGTGCCGAATGAGGCCTTGCCGTTTTTTGCTTCTTGGCTGGTTTATCTTTTGTTAATTTGGTTTTAGGCCGTTCAACGAAATCCTGTTCGGTTGCCTTTTGTTGACGGGTCCGGTTAAATTCCAGTCGGCGTTGCGCAATCGTCGGACGCTGCTGCATTTGGTTCTTTTCACGGTTCTGTTTTTTGTCCGCGATTTTTTGCACTGTACGACTTTTGGCGTCCTCTGTCTTTTTTGTCATCGTGTCGTGCTTTTCTGTCTTCCCATGAATCAAGACTTGGCGGGTATTCAAAGGTAAAGCCGCTGTTTGCTTCTTTCTTGGATTTGGGTTGTCCGTGCTTCGCTTTATTGTCTCTTTGCCCGCACCCGCTGACCGACCTGTACGAGGCTCAAGCTGGGATTTCTTTGATCCTTGTGTTGGACGTTGGCTGCGGGTTTGCGTCTGTTGGGAAGCTCCGGACCTCGAAGCTTTTGCCCTTGCCCCAGGGCCAGCTGCCGCACCGGTTGCTCCGGCCGTAAAAAAGCGACCCATTTTCCGCTTCCATCGCCGCGTCTCGCGATGTAAGAACCGATAAGGCCGTTGCAGGATTTGGCTTCCCATCTGCTGAGAATCACTCGCCTGCAAGTGGAATAGGCCCATAAGGTCACCCAGTTTGGCGTAAATACCCGCAAAAGTCACAATCTGTAAAAAGGCAATCAGGAAAAACGGGAATTCTCCGGATAGGGCGTAAAGCATGGTGGAAATGGAAAAGGCAATCGTGACAATTAGCGTAATGCCTGCCCGTGTCATGATGACATTGAAAAGCTTCATGATGGCCTGTTTGCCCATGCCATTAAAGCCCGGGATCATGGAAAGCAGAAAACTGATGGGCAGGAAGAGGGCATAGATGATGAACAAGATCTGCGAGAAAATCATGATCCCCGAAAGTAGAAACACGAAGATGGAAATCCCGATATTGAATAGAAACAGGAAGAACACCATCCCCAAACGTGGGGTCGTCTTGGTGAGTGTCAGGTTCTTATTGCCTTCTTTTTCAATTTCCTCTTTAACAACCGCTTCCCGGTCTGCGCCGTTGTTTGCGTCCGGATCTGCGGACAGCAGCTTTTCCACCCGTTTCTGTCCGATTTTAGTCATATCAGAATTGCCATACTGTAGAAGCAGCCAGGGCTGCTGCACTTGTATCGAAAACAAGTTATCCCGGATGAGGGCTGCGCTGTCCTGACCATGACTTCCCGAGTGTGGCATCACCATTTTTGTCCCCAGCGACAGACTAGCCTTGCTGATGTCCGCCGAAAATCCATTGATTTTGCCGATATAGTCTGGGGCATAGGCAATAAAGGAAGCGGACAGAAGAAAAACCACCAAAAAGTTCATCACGGCGTGCATCACTTTGGTGGTCTCTCGCTTGATCAGCCCCACATAGGCCACATAGATCCCGAGGATTAAAATAAAAATCAGCAGGAACCCTGGATAAAAGCCAGAACTATGAAAGCCGCTGGGCGAAATACCTGCCAATGTTTGCATGTTTTTTCCAATCGCGTTTGCAGTCTTGGAAACGAAATCTAAGGAATAGGCTTCCTGTACGAGATACCCTGTCGCATTGGACAGGTAAAGAGAAAGCGTCCAAATAAAATTAGTGATCGCGTATAGCCCATACATGACCTGTTTGCCAATGCCATCGGTCCAATTCCACGGCAGCCAGTCCCATGAATTATCCACATAGAAATCGAGCTGGTAATTGCCCAAAGGATATTTAGAGTAAGCATTCTGAGCACTGACCGTATCATCGACAAGACCGGCCGCATGGGCAATCGTTCCAAGCAGTGCGAAGAAAAGCAGCGATCCAACCGTGACCAAAAGAACAGCCATGAAAATTTTACGTCTCTTTTTCAGGTGCATTTAGGTCACCTCTTTTCTGACCGGTGGACGGGTGTCAAAGGCATGGAGCAGTTCCTCAAAGACCGGATGAATCTGGATGACACCTACACGGCCATACAAGTCAGAGATAAGGCACTGGCCATTTTCAAGTTCACGTAATCGTTTCTGGTTTTGTTCATCCTCCTTGTCCACGCCGAAGAATTCCAGTGTCTTCTTGATTTCGTGTATATCCGTCGAACGAAATGCAAATTTCAGACCGATATTGTTTTTCATCTTCTCATCCAGTAAATCATCTGCGTTCTGGGTTACGAAATAAACACCGGCGTTCATGGCGCGACCAGCCCGCACCAGCTTGTTGGAAAGGGTCTTCCCCTGTGCCACCTGCAAAAAGCTCCAGGCTTCATCCAAGTCCACCATTTTAAACACGCTGCGGTTGGAGTGAATGAAATCAAGGGCAAAGGTGCTGATGACAATTAAAATCGCCACACTTAAAAGTTCCACAGTCGTGTATTCCTTAAATTCGGTTTCAGCATCTGGAAGCACCAAGTCCGCCACTTGGATGATGTTCAGCTGCTTATCCAGGCTGATCGACTGAACGGTCATGCCATCAGAGAACAACAAGTGTCCCAGGTTACTGTCCTTAATGCTGTCGATATGGTCAGCCATGCTGCTCGCAACGGAAGTGCCCTCCTTGTATAACTCGTCAATGACGCACAAAAGCCCTCGTCGGTCGCTTTGCGTCACCCGACGGATCGCCTTACGAAGCGTTGGGAACTTCTCACCATCCCGACTGGAAATGCCTGTGAGAAAGGTAAGGATGTCGATGGCGAGGCTCTCTGCATCCTTCGGCTGTTTCATAATCACATAAGGGTCAAGTAAGCCCTTGTTGCGTTCCTCTCTGGTCAGATTGATGATGTTAATTTCCTCGGCAATTTCCGGTAGCGTTTCCTTCCACCCACCACGCTCGGATTTGGGATCTAAGATCACCGCCTGTCCCCCGTAGAGGACGGCATAATAGACGAGTAAGTTGTTCGAGAAGGATTTTCCGCCGCCAAGGGAACCAAGAAAAGCCGCTGCAAGTGCATTAGTGACAGACCCTTTCACGCCTTGTGCCGCAAGGCTTGGCTTTAAGTAAACGTTGCGCCCGGTGTCCAGATTGTAGCCGATATAGATCCCCTCTGTTTCCCCAAGCATCTGCGCGGCACCAAAACCTAAACCGGCTAGAAAATCACTGGTCACATACTGGATGTAATCATTCATATACCGTTTGCTGGCAGGAAGGAACTCGCCATGCAGCCCGATCATATCGCCAAATGGGCGTACGAGTTTAATACTGAAATCATCGTAGAAGTCCATGACTTCGTTACAACGCCGCTTCAATTCGTCTAGATCCGGCGCGGCGACTCGAATCACGTAACTGAGCTTATACATCGCTTCCTTGGTCTGATCGAGAGCCGCTTCTAGTTCGTTGACACTATCCAGTGCTTCCATCACGTCGTTCCCCGACTCATTGTTGGACTGCCAAGCATGGTTATCTAAGTCTTTCAGCTCCTTTTTCTTGTTACGCACCGTCGTTAAGGCTTTCTTATTCGTGACAATCTCCACATTCATCGATGTGTCAATCGAAAACGTGAATTGTTGTTGTTGATAGTAAAAGATCTCTGAGGAAGGGAAGTCCAGCTCCCGCACAATCGAATTAATCGTGAAATAGGAAACGTAAGTCGTTTGATCTTCCCGTTCGATTTTCAAATACCGCTGACTTTCCTCGACGAGGCAACGGGTGGGTTTGATCAGGTCATACCGCTTCACCAACGTTTCCCGCTTCAGCTTTTGGGTTGGCAGAGGATAGGTGTAGGACTCATAAGATGAACCGGTCCTTCCATAGAGATGTTCAATTAGATAACCGAAGTCATCTTTATCTAGCCTGCGGACTTTGAACCGGCGAGCGATTTTGTTTTCCAGCAGGCGTTCCATTTTCATAAACCGATTGATCTCTTTATTACTCAAGCTGACGAAATCGCCCATCAGTTGGTGATTGACCTCATGAAGAAACTCAGAAAAGCTCACTATCACAGACTCACCGAATGCCCTTAGATTCACTTCCTGCTCATTTAATAACAGTTTGAAGCCGATAAAAAAGCGATAGTCGATTTGGTTTTCACCAATCATGCCGACTAACGCTTCGGTTTGTTCATCAATTTTTCGGTAAGCCACGTCTTTCAATTTCCCGGTCACTGCTTGCTTACTGCGTGTCTGCGTGGCCCGGATACTCGATTCAGTCGCAATCTGCAGGGCATGAATTTTCCCGTCACGACTCTGAGCGATGAGCTGGCGAAAATGGTCATGTACTTCGTTTTTTTCTTCCGGACTCAGAAACGAGTAATTGTAGGGAATCAGTTCATAATAGGCGAAGCACTCGCCGTCATGATTAAAAACAAGATTATTTTCGATGTACTTGATCGGGTACGCCATAGCGTTCACTCCTCACGGCGGTAATCGCTCCGCCGACATTTTCTTTTTTCAATTTCACAGGTTTTCCCGCATAGGTCACTTTAGGGCGGAGCAGGTAGGACAATACGGATTTGAGAAAACCATAGGGCTTTTTTCCATCAAAGGTCTTCTGTGACATGAACCACGTGAAGCCAACCGGAAGACCCACATATTTCAGCAGGACGCCTTGGATGAGGGAGAGGGGTGGCAGGTTGGCAAATAAGATCACGAACAGCAGCGAGCAGACAAACCACGCCATCTGTGTGAAGGTAACCGGAAAGGGCAGTTGGAAATCGTTAATGGCATAGATCACCTTTTCCACGTTCCAGATACTGGTATAACTTCTGATTTTTTTCACCTGTCATCGGTCCTTTCTGTTTAAATTTCCAAGTGAAAAAGCAACCTGTACTACAATAGATGTACGGGTTGATTGTTTAAGAGACTTTTTAGTTAACTGACGTATTCAAAAACACCGTGTGGAGTGACCAGAAAATTTCCTTCAATCTCCAAATCACGCCCGTAGGCTTCATAATCGATATAACTCTGTAAATGAGAGGGAACTTCACCAAGCGTGCCGGATTCTTCCAACAGGTAACGAGCCACATCTGCCATATCATCACAGTCGGGATAACAGATGATGTCATCCTTATGCTCGACCATTTCTTCAAAGCTGCCAAAGAAAGTGTTCTGGACTTCCCGCATCTCTTCCTCAATTGGCGTTCCTTCCAAATCATCCGCCAGAGCACACAAACGGTTGATTTCCTCAATGGGCGTGTACTCATCAATGTCAAAGGGCAATTCGTAATCGTGGATGGCATATTCTTCATACGCGTTATTAAGTCCGATACGCTCCTTGACGTCCTCAAAGTCTACGGGCGGAGTGAACCACGCACCAACTAATTCGCCCTCGTTGTATTTACCTAGATTAGCGATATAGACTTTCATTTCCATGGATCAATCACTTCCTTTTTCTAAAAATAGATACAAAAAAAGCAGTGGATTTTTAAATCAACTGCGCAATGGCTACCCATTTATTTAGATAAAAGAGCATTTCCCTGTCGCACTACCGTTTGACGTACCGGTTTTTTGGCCTGCATAAGAAAAGCCCTTATACAGGCCAAAAGAACAGGTGTTAATGTTACGCACCCACGACTCTGTTAAACAGATTCAGCAGGACATCTTTAACCCCTGCCGCATTGAAGACCAGGCCCACAGCAATCAGCGCAATCACTAGAAAGCCAATAAGCTTGGAAAATTCCCGTTTAAAACCGAGGTAAAGCCCAATGACCACAATCGCCATCAAGACGAGAGACTGAGCATTATTTAAAAACCAGGTGTATAAGTTCCGTCCAAAATTCATGAGCGCTTTCTCCTTTAATTCATCCAATTTGTGATTAAAATTTCGTTGATGCATTGTTTAAAGATCATTTTTGCCGATGATGATTCGTGACCATCTGTTCGGCAGCATCGGCCTGCTGCTGGACTATTTTTTCGTGGCGTTTCGTGAGCTTGGCATGTCGGATCATGTCATCAATAACCGTGGTATCTTTGATCTGATCAAGCCAAAGCGCCACTTTTAACGTCGGGGCTACCTGTCGTTGTAACCAGCCTAAGGTCCGGTCAAAAGAATACGGCTCCGGTTGCGTGGTTAATTTCAATTTCTCCCGGTTTTTCCCGATAAACCAGGCCCAGTTTTCGTTCATTTTCCATGTGCTGCGTCGCTTATTTTCCACTTTGTCCACAAAACGTAGGTAACGGTTGATGATGGAAAAAGCCGTACGCTCCGCATCGTGGTAAGCCATCAGGTCAAAGATGGCGTGATCGGCACGTTCGTTTTTCAGGCGGATTTCAAATCGGTTTTTGACTTCGGCTTCCTCGATAGGGATGTCACTCTTTACAAACTGCTCGTAGTCCTTTTCATAAAGGCAGAAATAGATTTCACTTTTCAGGGAACCGATATAGAGCGTGTGCCCCATCGCTTCCTTTTCCTCTCGGCGGATGAGCTCGCCGCTGCGATAACTCTTAAAACTGCGAAACACGGAGATGCATTCCTCATTTCGACACTTCTCCGTCAGCAGTGGGATATCCAGGATGCCTGCCTTGTCATCGATCGCTAAGTCTAACCGTTTGAATACGCCTCCCTCGCCGATGGTATCCATGAAAAAATCGTTCCAGCCTCGATGTTGAGCTAAAAGAAACCCCTCAAACTGACGACAGCCCCGTCCTTTCAGTTCCAGCAGCACACCTTTCTGTTCATCGGGAGAGACCATCACGAAAATGTCTCCTAAAGCGTAGTGTTCCATGTAGGAATAGAAACCGTAGTCTTCATGGAGCATGTAGTCTATCTTCAGAAGTAGAATGTCTTCGATGACATGCTTCACATCCGTGGTTGGGAATCGTATCCGCACATAGTCAAACAGCATCTCAAGCGGTGCATCGGGATTGAGCCGTTCAAGTGCTTTCAGCAATGCTGTCTTGATGTCAGCCGACGGGAAAGCTCGACCGTTTTCAATGTCGTTTAGATACTGCCGGGTAATACCGGCGGCGACCGCCAGACGATTTTGTGAAAGGCCGAAGGAAAGCCGCTTTTCTTTAAATTGGTGCACCCATAAGCCAATTCCGCTCAATGGTCACCCTCCAATCAAAAAGAGGATGTCAACTGAAAGGGCTATAGTTGACATCCTCTAAAATTCTTGAAACCTCTATGGAATAGGGTGTTTCCTGGATTTTGAAACTGTTTTTTATTGTATTTGTGCCCCCCTGTTAGATACGGGGGGCTAATCGCTGGTGTGGCTCACGCCACACCAGCAGCAGGCTAGTCCGTCCCTACGGCTTTCGCTTCGCACGCCGCCGGTCCGTCCGGCCTGCTGCTGACCAGTTTTCCGATTTTTGTAATAAAATCGTATCCTTTAGGCACTAAAGGGGTATAAAATTCTGAGATGACACTTCTGCCGGTATCGACATAACCGCGTCCCTTGATAGGTTTCAGAAAAAAATCCTTTTCCACCTCATTAAACATCATGTTGTAGCCCATCTCTGACATTCGTCCTAGTGCCACACGAAAATTGAATTGATCTCTAATCCCATCGCCTAAAAATTTAGCATCCGGACGCTGGCAGGCCAAAATCAGGAAGTACCCAGCCTGTCGTCCAAGCATGACGATCTGCTTTAGCTTACTTAAAACCTTAGTACTTTCTTTTCCAATCATCTCCATAAACGCCACGTATTCATCAAAGAAGAGAAAGTGGGGAGGCAAGCCCAGATAGGCATAGTTTTCTCCCGTTTTGTAGCCATCCATCTGTTTCATGGCTTCACTGCGCGCCATCATTTCGTCATAAAATTGATTCAGGCAGGTCATCATGTCTTCTTTCCGATAGTAGACGTTGGGCATGACTTCCGAAAGATCGGCAAGGTCTGCATTCTTCGGGTCGAGGATGTAAAGTCTGGCGTCGGTGCGCGCCAATGCCTCGATGAGCGAGAAGATGAAGTATGTCTTTCCTCCGCCTGTGCCTCCGGCAATGAGCATATGAGGTAACTTATCATACTCCCAATAAACAGACTTCATCAGCTTTAATCGACCGTCTTTAGCAGTGACTTCCTCAATGGAAATGCGATTAGCAATCGTATCATAGAGTAGAGTATAGGCGACATAGGAATCTTTGAGTTCTTTGTCCACCAGTTCACAGTACAAACCACTTTCCAGTTTCTTCTCTAAGTGTAGGAGCTGATCCTGATATTTACCCAACGTAATTTCTACGTGGATGTAAATCAGCCCATCTTTGATCCGGTAATACATCTTTGGGAAATGAGTGATTTTCTCCTTTGTCCTGCCGGATGGCCAGTCTTTGAAGAGTCCGTCATGTTGCACCTGTTCGGATTCATACCATTTATTTTCTAGAATCATTTTGGCTAGCTTTTGGCGGTGCACGAGCTGTTTCACACGATCACGATTAAAATGGTAAAAAAGGCAGGTTGCGAGTAAGCTCACTCCTACGGCAGTACTTACACTGAACACGAGATAGGGCGTGATAGCAAACTGCAAGCTGCCGTCATGTAAAAATCGTACTTTCTGCCAGTCCGTTAGTATGAGTCGCTTTCCATGGAAGGCCAGCAATACGAGTAGGAAAACGAGAACAAGCGAGGTAGTAGCAAATCGAAAAACAAGGTGTTGATCACCTGCTCGAATCCGTTTTCCTTTATACACGAAATGTTTCATAAATGATCCTTTCCAGAAAATAAAAATGAATTATTTCCCTTTTGTTTGTGGCTGCGATTGAGCGACGGCTTGTTTCTTTTTCAACACAATATCCTCGGCCTTGATGTACCAGTCCACATCTGCACCTCGGAAAGTAGCGGTTGCCACTGTATTTGCCACCGGGTTGATCAGTTCCACTTCAGCATTATAATCAAATTCTTTTAATGGGACCGTAGCTGGGATACTAACTTGGATCATCCGTCCCTGTCCACGAGATTTCAGGTCATAAGTCCGTTCTTTAATTTCATCACTAACCGTCCCGTCCTCATTATTCACGCGCACCTCACGGCGGAGTGCGGAGAATTTCAATGCGCCAAATGTCTTTTCCTTATCAATCACAATACCTTCAGCTAATCTCATTTTTTGCCCTCCTTATGCTTTCACCATATCGTCTGCGTGCAGAATATAATTTGTAAAACCACGAGCACCAATTTTATAACCCTCAGCGGTAATGCGAGGATTAATCAGTTTCACTTTGTCTTCGACTTCAAAATGCTTTTCGCCCGCTTCCGGTGCCAGCACCAAGACGATATCATCCGCTCTCTGGATGTCAGAATACAAATTATAGCTGCGGGAAAGGATCATCGTACGGCCATTTACTCTGCGCTGTTCCACATTGCCTTCTCCAGCATATTCGAGGTTTCCAAATGTCTTTTCCACGTTTGGAATAATGTGTTTCAGTTCCATAAATCATTTTCCTTTCTGTAAATTATTTTGTTTTGATTAATAAGCTGATTCAAACTTAAAGTTTGTCGGGAAAAGAGCGGGACGCTTTGGTTAAACCACATCCCTTCCAACGCCAAAAACTTGAAATAAAAATGCTGAAATGATTTCTCATCTCAGCACAGGATTGATTAAAATTTGTAGCACAGTAAGGGTACCTTTCGAAACAGAATGACTTGGCGGAAAATAAGACAAAAAAAGAAGGCATATTCTTCTAAATATACCTTCCGAATCTTGAACTAACACGGTTCTCTGACTTCAATCCTTGGCGGAATTTTGGCGGAGATCCTTATCAATTTAAGTGTTTTTATCCATTTTACCTTTGCCAAAAATGCTGTTAAATCAACGTTTCGACACCAAACGAGGTATCTACTTTATTCCCACTCTATCGTTGCCGGTGGCTTGGATGTGATGTCGTACACAATCCGGTTAACATGCTCCACCTCGTTGACGATTCGGGTTGAGATTTTTTCAAGGACTTCCCATGGAATCCTCGCCCAGTCAGAGGTCATGCCGTCGATCGAGGTGACGGCTCGGATGGCGACGCAGTTGTCGTAAGTCCGTCCGTCACCCATGACACCGACACTTTGAATGTTCGGCAGGACGGTGAAGTACTGCCAGATGTCACGGTCGAGGCCGGCATTCTTGATTTCTTCGCGGAGGATCGCGTCGGATTCGCGGACGATTGCCAGTTTATCTTCCGTGATCGCGCCGAGCACGCGGATGCCGAGGCCCGGCCCCGGGAACGGCTGGCGCCAGACGATATCGTCCGGAAGGCCGAGCTCGGTGCCGAGCTTGCGCACTTCGTCCTTGAACAGTGTGTTCAGCGGTTCGATCAGCTTGAACGTCATGTCTTCAGGAAGCCCGCCGACATTGTGGTGCGACTTGATTGTCTGCGAAGAACCGCCCGCGCCGCTTTCCACAACGTCTGTATAAAGCGTTCCCTGTACGAGGTAGGAGATATCATCCAGTTTGCTGGCTTCTTCTTCAAAAACATAGATGAACTCGTTGCCGATAATCTTGCGCTTTTTTTCCGGATCATTGACATCTGTCAGTTTGTCCAAAAAACGTTTCTTCGCATCGACGAAAATAAAATTCATGTGGAACCGGTTCTGGAAGGTTTCGACTACGCCTTCCGCTTCACCCTTCCGAAGCAGACCGTGATCGACAAACACGCAGGTCAGCTGGTCGCCGATTGCTTTGTGAACCAAAGCGGCTGCGACTGACGAATCCACCCCGCCGCTTAGTGCGCAAAGTACTTTTTTGTCACCGACTGTTTCCCTGATCTTTTCAACCTGCTGATCGATAAAGTGAACCATCGACCAATCATTTTCCGCTTTGCAGATTGAAAAAACAAAATTTTTCAACAGATCATTACCATACTTTGTGTGGCGCACTTCCGGGTGGAACTGAACGCCATACAGTTTTTTCGCATCGTGGCTCATCGCCGCTACAGGACAGGATTCACTCTTTGCCTCAACCTTGAATCCGGCAGGTGGTGCTTTGACCAGATCACCGTGACTCATCCAGACTGTCTGTTCCGCCGGCTGTCCAGCAAACAATGTGCTGTCCGTATCCGCGGAGATTTCCGCTTTTCCATATTCGCGGTGAGAAGCGCGTTCTACATCAGCTCCAAAATGCATGCTCATCAGCTGCATGCCATAGCAGATGCCAAGAATCGGAATACCCAATTCAAAGATCGCCGGATCGCACTTCGGCGCACCATCGTCATAAACACTACTAGGACCGCCGGAAAAAATGATGCCTGTCGGCTGCTTTTCCTTAATCTGTTCCGCTGTCAATGTGTTAGGCAGCAACTCGCTGTATACACCCAGATCACGAATTCTTCTTGCGATCAGCTGATTATACTGACTGCCAAGATCCACCACAATAATACAATTCTTAGGTTGTCCCATTCCCACGCGCACCCCGCAATCTTTTTTTCCGTGACCCAGTTTCTCATCTTCATATTAAATCGGGACGCGCCTTCCAAAGGCATCCCGCTTGTATCCTCTAAAAAAACTTTTTTTCAGTGCTACTTTCCTATTTTATCAATCTGCCTGAACTTCATCAACCCGTCACAGTAAATACCTCAGGTAGACGTATATTGTTGCAATCACAATCGACAACAACATCACCGGCAGGCCGATTTTCATAAAACGGATGAATGTGATCGGATACCCTTCTTTTCCAGCAAGCCCGGCAACAACGAGATTGGCACTGGCCCCGATCAGCAGGCCATTCCCGCCAAGACAGGCGCCGAGTGACAGACTCCACCACAAGGGTTCCAGATTGTTCATCCCCATTTCACCCATGTCCTTGATCAGCGGGATCATGGTCGCAACGAATGGAATATTATCCACAAAAGATGAAGCAAGGGCGCTCATCCACAGAATGAGAAAAGTGGTGGGCACGGGTCGGCCACCGGTCAGCTCCAGCGCAGCCGCCGCGAGTCGGGTAATCACGCCCGTCTCCACGAGTCCACCCACAAGAACAAACAGGCCGGCAAAGAACCAGATCGTGCTCCATTCCACATCTGAAAGCGCCCGATCCAGATAATGATCACCAGTTAGCAGCAGGAGGAGGAAGGCACCGGCAAGCGCAACAGTAGCCGTCTCTACCCCAAGCGCCTGATGAAAGAAAAAGCCGGAAACCGTCAGCAATAAAACAGTCAGCGATTTTACAAGCAGCACCGGATTGGTAATTTCATCCCTAGGATCCAGATCAGCGAGCCTGTTCCGCATTTCTGCACTGCCCCGAAGTGATTTCCTGTAATAAAAACTCAGAAGCAGAAGTGTGGCCACTGAAATAATCAGGATTACAGGAGTCAGATTTGTTATGAAATCCGTAAAACTCAGGCTTCTGACACTGCTTCCGATCATGATATTCGGCGGATCCCCGATCATCGTTGCAGTACCGCCGATGTTGGCCATAAAAATTTCCGACATTAGGAAAGGGACTGGTGAAATATCAAGCTGTCTTGAGACACTGAAGGTTACCGGCACCACCAGCAGCACCGTGGTTACATTATCCAGAAAAGCAGAGCCAAAGGCAGCGATCAGCGAAAAGACAATGAGCAGAGCAAGCGGATGTCCGTTAACGCTTTTCGCAGCCTGTATGGAGACAAATTTGAACAAACCGGTTTGAGCAGTGATCGAAACAATAATCATCATGCCGATCAACAGCCCAAGCGTATTAAAATCGATATAACGAAGCGCGGCCGCCTGATTCATCACCCCGAAAAAAATCAGCGTCAGGGCACCGGCCATCGCAATGATGGTCCGGTGTATTTTTTCGGAAATAATGAATCCGTATGTAATCATAAATATAGCAATGGCGATGAGTGCCTCTTTATCCATAACTGCATGCCTCTCCTTAGATCAGTTCTACTAGCTGGTATCAACATTCTTCATCTTCCCAGGCTACAGCCTTGATCAAATGAAGCTGAAAAAGGTGAACGATAAACGCTGTATAGGCGCTTCGCTGTACAATGACCTGGTACTCACGGTTTTTGAGCGAATAAAAAAGAATATCTGTGTACACTTTATCGCTCTCAAAAAAATGCCGGATTTCGTGAAGGCGGTGTTCCGCCTCCCCGGTCTTCGCGGTAATCAAGAATTCTGCATCATTTCCGTTTCTCTGTTCTTTTACCGCGATTAAGGTTTCATCAACTTGATAGCTCAAACTTTCCATCAGCCACACATCCTGAATCTATTTTTTTATTCCGGTGATTTCGCAGCGGCGACTAAATCAGCATCGCCAAAAGCAACTAGGATCAGCAGGGTGTAAAATACTTCTTTCAGCAAGTGCGCGCCGATTCCGACAGAGGTCAGAATCAGCGCCGCCTCTTCCACCATGCCCGCTGAAGACTTCCAGTTATATCCGGTCAGTCAGGCATCGGCGAACTCAGTCAAGATTGTTATCGCTGTCATGATCACAATACATCCAAAACGTCCTTTCTTTAGCTCAATCAAAGCAAAAGGAGCCTGTATTGACAGGCTCCACCAGTTTACTCTCCGTTATTCAGTTCCTTTTTTCAGAATACCTGTATCTCACTGAAATTGTCAAGGAATCGTTTTATCAGCCGTTTTGACTCTCGGGCAGATAGGGCTATAGAATTGATATTTCGAACCATTGCCCAATTTGTAATTTTGTTGATTTGTTCCGGTTTAATGTCGATTTTCTCACTGGTCGTGTCGATTCCCCTCCGGTTTTTGTTGATTCTTATGCTGGTTCCGTCGATTTTCCCTCTCTTTTATTACTTGCTGCATCATGAGAATAAAAAAAGAGCCCCTTCACAGGGACCCGTTAAGAATAAAAGGGGGAAAGCTAGATTATTCTTGCTTCAACATCTTAAGAATAGCGCCGATTCCTTAAAAATCGCTTAATTTTGATAAATATTTGATTTCGAAATTTATAGTTGACACTTTGCATCTACTTGAAAATTTTGTAGGGAACGTTCAGATGAATGATTCCGTTCGAATACGGAGCCACCTCGTATTCCTGAAAAATGAGCACAATACCTTGATCATAAAAATAGTACTGTCCGTTGCGGTTATCGATGCTTTCGAATGCGTCAGCGAAAAAGTCATAGCGGCCCCTGTCTTTAAGGTCAATCATCCTTTTTTTAACAAATGTGTTTACTCTTTGCAGTTCTTCTTTATTTTTAATGATGTCGCTCAATCGATATTCTTCTCCGGACCGATTGTCGAAATTATAGACTTTCTCATAGTGCATGCCATGTGCCCCGCCGGTGTAGGACTCATCGATGAATGAAACGCTCAGCAACCGCGCATTATTATACCGGACAAAGGGTCTCGTACTAGCATAGTAAGAACTCGCCGCGCTGATCAGCCGGTCGTGTTCATACTGCTTTTTGTATTTTCTGTCCGTCTTCTGGATGTCTTTTGCGTGTGAATAAAACGTTCGATTTATTTTTTCTTTACTGCGTTTCTGAATCCCTGATGTGACAACGGGGTAAAAAATGTCATCCGAGAGTCTTTGTATTTTTATTTTCAGCGGAATCCATTGTCCGGTGCTCGCGCGGACCTCTGTAAAGCTATAAAAATTCATAAAAAGGAGCAGAATCAATACAAGAAGGGCCGCTAAAATTCGCCTGCCTGTGGCCGCCATATCAAAGCCTCCCTTAATTCTTTACCCTTATTGTGCCCGAAAACGCGGGGACTATTGACATAGATGATGGACGATCAGGCCGCTTTGATACTTTTCCCCGCCCATTCCATGTAAAATGAAACTGGAGGCGATTGTGATGATTATCATTCATGCCCTTTTCAAGGTAAAACATGAAGCAAGGGATCTATTCATTACCGAAACGGTACCGCTGATTGTCGGTTCGCGGATGGAAGCAGGCAACATTAGCTACAGCCTTTATGAAGACCTATCGGCGCCGGATACGTTTATCATGGTTGAGGAATGGAAAAATGAGCAGGCTGTTGAAGGGCACAACAATTCCGCACATTTTGTTCGATTTGGTCTCAGAGCCGAATCATTTTTCAAGATTCCGACCCAAGTCAGAGTTTTCAACGCGGAGGAAAAAAGCTGAGAAACCAAAACTCCTGCAGGTCATCAAAAATGCCCTTCAGAAAGCTATCTGCGTTCTGAAAGGCATTTTTATTCGGATCGTTTTTTCTGTCATAAAAAATGAGCAAACGATTTGGAAATATCAGGATTAATGACACGGACTGTGATATTCTTAATAAAAGGGGCGGTCGTATGTGGTTCACTGAGTCGGAATGCGTTCATGCCATGAAAGTAGCATCACACTATCTCGGATTCTCTTTCACAAGAAATGAATATTCAATCTGGCAGAACGCACATCCGGAATATCCGACGGCCGCCCAGGTTGCCCATCGACTGCACGGATTTAATGAAGCAAAAGTGCAGGCTGGCTTGATTCCGAATGCCGTAGTCAAAACCTCAAATCAATTTTCTGACGATGAGCTGATGTCTGCTCTGAAAAACTGCTATCAGGAACTGGGTGGGAAATTCAGTGCACGCGCTTATCATGCATGGCGGAAAAAGCAGGATAAAATGCCGGCTCTCGACACAATACGGAATAGACTGGGCAATATCGCCGAACTCCAAAAGAAGCTGGAGATGGATCCATCCAGTCTGAATGCAGCATCCATCTACGACAGCGATAAATGGAAAAATCCACTGATCCAATTCATCGCTGGACAGCTCAGCCTCAGGGCCTATAAAAAATGGGCCAAGGAACATAAGGGCCCGTCTGTTTCCGCTCTTCAACGCGATGTGGGCAGTTATGAAGAAGCTATTGTTGAAGCAATGAATCGCTACATACAGCAGATTAAAGACGGTGATCATATACCATTAAGGCATCACTAACAATGAACAGCTGTGTAAGCAAACCATTTTTAAGTCCGGCAAATATCGGGGGAGAGATTTCTGCAATGCAGAACATTGGCCGGCTTTTTCTCAAAGTAATGGTTTTCGTTGGCCAATGGATGCTGTTCCGTTGGCTGCTCGATCTTACCGGATTCCCTCAAATTAACTCCGTTGCCAGTCTTTTCAGCATTGTACTGGTTTCACTGGCTGCCTTGTTTTCGATGATTATTGTTTTTCGCAATCGCTAATACTACCGCGGCTGGAAAAATAAGCATGTGAAAGAGTATTTTAACCAATAATCATGACCATAATGATATTGTTTTCCCCAAACCTCAATACCCATTTGCTGTTACCCCGCGCTTTGGCGTGGGGATTTTTATGTGCTCTTTATCCAGGAAACTCTATTAAGGGCACAGGAAGGGAATTAATTTTATGAAAATATACATTCTTACCTGAAGGGTGAAAGAGCTATTTTGACACCTGAACGATGCAGATTCATTATATGAGTTTAGCTAGTGCAGATAGGTTTCAGCACAAAAGACAGTGCATCTTCTCCAATTGCTTCTACTGTGAGACACGGCATCAGGAGTTTAAATCGGCCAATTTGCCAATTTACGGCTAGGGTCATTATGTATACCCGGTCCATGCCGGGTTTCTTATTCTGAAAAGTTTCAACGATTCAGTGCAGACTTCCAATTCCAGTTTTAGAAAATGCGTCTTCTTGTGCTTAAGAGGAAGATCGCGGCGATTAAGAAAAACGGGATGAATCTCCGTCTAGAAAAGCGATCGCGAAGGAATATGCCTCCCCGTGGATCCACGCCGTCCATTACTCCCCAATAAACCCTGCCATGACAGTCTCGAACTTCGACCGGTTGTCCTCGGTAACTCATTAAATAGTCCATCTAATCATTCCTTTTAAATAATTTTTTATCACCTCAATCTAAATTATGTAATCTATGAATTGTTCGAGTGGATCATCTCATCAAGGATAGCGAAAATCCACGGTTACCGCCGGTTATGTATGCCCGCATAGCGGGCTTTTAATCTATCATTTTGCAAGTAGTTGCTTAAATTCATCCACTGACAAGTCAGTAATCTTTCTTACATCGGCCATGGTTGGTTCAACGGCTTTTTGGACTGCGCCCGTTTCCACTTCGCTTACACTTTCATCGGCACCCGTATTAATAGGCACGTCCTGCGCCGGTACGGTAGCGAACAATGCCTGCTCAGTTTTCATTTTCTGCACTTCTGCTTCAATGAAGGCTGATAGTTTGTCGCCGGTCAGTGACTTTAAACCCAGTCGCCGGGCTTCCTGGGCCACCATGTCAACAACCTTTTTATATTTTTCCTGACCGGATGCTGTAGACAGGTACTGTTCGGCATAGCGAACTGCAATACCGACATAATCACTAATTTGTTTGTATTTGCCGGACGACCGAAATTGCTTGTAGAAAAAGCTGCCGATCGTTGTCATCACTGCCAGGATAATTGTGTCTGCATACTGAGAAAAAATAGAAAAAATTTCATAATGTTTTTAGCCGTGTCGAACATCTCCTCAGTAATATTGATTATGTATCCACCGGTTTTTTAACCGGCGGCTTTCTTACATTATGTTTTATTTTGCAAGCAGTTTCTTCAACTCGGCTAATGTCAAGTCCCCAACCTTCTTGGCATCTTCAGCCACAACATTTGCTGCTACCTGAACAACCGGCTGTGCCGCTTCTGCGACCATTTCTGAACTGTCTGCCGGTGCTTCGGTTGACGCGTCTTGAGCAGGTGCGTTGGCATAAGAGACAAGTTGCGTTTTCAGGCTGCATACAGAAGACTCAATCAGCGCTTTGATGTTATCCGGATCCAGTTTGATATTTGCCTTCGATGCCAGCAGAGTCAGATATTGAGAAGCGACCCGATATTTCTGTTCGCCTGCAGTTCCAGCTGGAAGCGCTTGTTCGGCGTAACGAACCGCGCGATCAGCGAACGTTTCAAGATGATGAGACTGAACAAACTTCTTAACCGGATTGATCAGGAAACCGGCTACCACTGGAATGAGTGCCAATAGAATAGTGTCAATGGAATTAAAAATTAATGTCTGCATGAATGATCTCTCCCTTATTTAACTCGTATTTTTTGTTTCAGATAAATGGTGTACTTGCTGTTCAGATGGTTCCAAGACTTGATCTGACTGATTGACACGCCATAATGAGCGGCCAATCTTCCTACTGTATCGCCATCTGTGACAATATGATAAACGGCAGGTGCCGATTTAGGTGCGGGTTTGCTAACCTGCTGTGACAAGTAGGCGGCTGCCACATAAACCTGGCTGTTATTGCTCTTAAGCGCCGCCCATCCGCCTGATATGGAGATCACCCGTACCTTGTCCCCATGGTTAAGTGTTCCAATGGCTGCACCATTCGGTGACTTTCTGATATTAAGCCTGTCCGTCGTAACAAAATACGAGGTTGTCTTGACAGCGGCAGTGACTGGGGCGCGAGCGCCCACAGCGGTGGCTTCCAGCGGATTGAGCAACAAGCTGTTAAAGTCGGCACCGGAAACATTCTCATCCACATCCCCCGCGATGCCTGGCACACGGGCGTCTGAACAATGTTGCCATGCGGCGTAGGTCGTCACAAGCGGTTTATAAGCATATTGCGCATACCATAGCGGGATACCCGGATGATGGCCACGGAGATTGTCCAAGTAGAAATAGCCCATTGAGTACAATCCAACCTTCTTGCCACTAAGTTGCTTCAGCTCTGTGAAGAACGTGAACATGCTGGTGACAAGTTGGCCGCCTGCATGGTTGACTTCCAAGTCCAGCATGAGTGCTAAATCCAGCGGTTGTCCCTTGACGATAGACCAAAAATACCGTGCTTCTTTCTGTGCGGATGCCGGGTCAAAAAAATTTGCAAAATGGTAACCCCCGATTTTCAAGCCTGCTTTATGTGCGCCCGAAACGTTGCGTTTAAACGTTGGATCGGCGTATGAGGCACCCTGAGATGCCTTTATAAAGGCGAAAGAATAGCCCGCAGCAGCTACTCTTTCCCAGTCTACAGTGCCCTGCCAGTTCGAAACATCAATTCCTTTCAATAATTTCACCTCTCATTTTCTAAAATGCTGGATTTCCCGGATCTCAAAATACAGTGGTGACGAATACCAGGATCCTTAGAAACAAAATGTGAGAACTAAGGCAATAGCAAACGTAACAGCCTGGTATCCCAGCTTTTTAAGCATGATGATCATCTCTTTCAAATGAGCTGTACAAAAAGCGCAGCAAGATAGGCAACACCACAAGCCAGTTCGCCGACAATACCATGAATGGAGGCGGTCAAATCTGAACGGGCTGTACACATTAAAGGAGATCCAGAAGGCAATCAGGATAAAAAAATGATGACAAAAGAAGAATTTGTCATCCAGTGAGCTAATTTCTTAATGCTTTTGTTATACAAAATGGATCACCCGCCAAAATGGGCCAGTACGAATGAGACAACAGCGCCGATCATTCCGCCCAACAAAATGGTTAAAACCGCACCCCACGGAGGCAAACTTTGGAGCGCTTTTCCAGACATTTTAATGATCAATTCTCGCAAATCGCTGAAATGAGCTTCGTTGTCATGCTTGATATCACTCATGTCATCCTTAATTCCAGATATATCGTCCCTTAAATTAGCGACATCGCGCGACAACTGGCCATAATTTTGTTCTAGCGTGCCGACTTTCGTTTTTAGGATTGCAACATCTGTTATCATGTCAGTTTCCACATCATTCATCTCCTATTAACCAGCTGTAGATCCAACAAGTGCCTGTACCGCAGGCCCGATCAGTGCCACAATGGCACTCACTTGTCCGGCTGTTGCTGTAAACTGATCGAGCGTGATGTGTACTGATCCGTTGACATTGTCGCCCGTGGTCGAGTCTGTACCGCTGTAATAGAGAATGACCCCGGTGTAGTTTCCACTGCCATCTTTGACAAAACCTGCGTTGTTAAGTGTGTAGTTCATGGTGATTCCTCCTAAAATTTTGTATTAAAAAAGCACCTTATTTGGCACTCTTCTTGGCTCCTGCTTTTTCAAATTGGTCACACAGATAATCGTAGGTGTCAGCTTCCTGACCTGTTAATTCCTTATCGCATTCATCAAGTATTTTTTTCACTGTCAGCATAACAACCTGATTATCTCCACCGTCAATGACTCGTTCTTCCTCATACAGTTCTTTTCGGGCTGCCATAAAGTGGTCTAAATTCTTAATATCTAGCAGTTCCTGACCAGCCTTCCTATACGTCTTCGGTTCGCCGTCTTCACCAAGATTGCATTCCTCCTTCCGCATGTCCTGCTCATCTTTCGCAAAATCGTCTAGCTTCGCTTGCAGCAACCGGATAAACTTTGTCCGATGTCTGGACTGCTGACCCCTCAGAGAGAGTGAGTATAATAGATTGATAGATAGTACGAGTTTCTGATTTTCGATTCTAATTTCCATTATGATGCAGCTCCTTTTAATTGTACGATTTCTGCTTTTAATTGCTTAATCTCATCATCATGCCGCTTTGTTATAGGGATGAGTAGTGTCCAGAGTCGACTGTACTCGATACCCTCTATCTCTCGATTACCATTGTTATCTGCTGCTCCGTAGGTTACATACTCAGATAATCCTGTTTTTATTAAGTCCTCAGCAATTAATCCGTAATAACGCTGCAAATAGCCGGAACTCATGATGCTTTCATCACGACCGCTTTCTATATACGCTGCAAAGGCTTCGTCTTGTGCCTTATCATGCCAACTAGCGGGTCTCAAGCCGAGGATCTGATCCGCATAATCATCCGTAATGTTATATTCAATGTTTTCCTTATATTTTGTAGCCGACGTACTACGACGAAAATATCCGTTACCATCTATAGTCATATTTGCTGCTCCTGAAGTAGACTGATTATAGGTTCCCATGTTATAGATAGCGTTTGAATCTATATACAAGTTTTGAGATCCACTTCCGGAATGAAGCCATAGAGCAGCCACATCATCTGATATTGAGTTGCCGCCATCCATATAGACATTCCCACTCTTTATTTGCCCGGCGTTATACACTTTCCAGCCTTCCATATTTAGGTTCCCGAAGATGTTAGTTTCCCCAGCCACGGTCTGTATCGCTGTACCTGATCCTGCTAATAGATTAACTGCTCCTTTTCCAATAATGTTTAGATTCTGACCATCATTGCAATAAATATGGTTATTCATAGTTCCGGTGGCATCAAAGCTTATACTACGGGTATTCATATATAAGTCCGTGTTAAAGGCGGCTTGAATAACTCGGCTTCCTATAGCGCCAGTTTGGGTCGCCTCAAACACATTGTAGTAGGTTGTACTCGTCGCCGTATCCCTAATGATAATCTTAAAGTCTCCACGTCCTGCCGCAAAAGCGGTACCGTCCGTATTCGCTTGAAAAGAGCTGGGGAAATAGTTACCATCTGCATAGCCAATCGAAACATAGTTATTTCCTGATTGCGTTGTAAAGCTAATCCCATTATTTGTACCATCATACGTTGCTACTAGTGCCCCAATGTTTGATCCGTCTGCCCCGTAGAATGAAAGCTGTCCAGCTTTCATTTCTATTTTCTGGTCTTGGCTATTCATCGTGACGATATCTGCTCCGTTGATGGTCACACCATTGATTATCCCAGCGTTGACTGTGCCGAGATTCGCACTGATAGCTGCTAGGCTAGTCACCGCCAATTTATCTGCTGTGACCGTTCCTGCACCGATTCGTGCGGCATTTAATATACCGGTATTAATCGTACCTGCATCTACGGACGCAATCATTGCACTCGTAATCACGGCGTTGTCAATCGTCGTCTGCCCGGTGATATGCACCTTATTCCCGGAAATCAGGATAGATTCTGTGGACAAATTGATCTGGTTGACCACATCATTCTTCTGCACCCGCAGATTTATGGCATTGGATAACTGGGTGATCTGTGACTGGTTCGCCATGTCGGCAGGAGCCGGAGACCAATCTGTAGCCTTGTTGCCTGATTCCAGTTTAATTGGGGCAATATCTATATCAGTTATTGCCCCTAATGTCAACCTGATTTTGAATCCACCGTCTATTGGAGAGGTGGTAACAGTCGCAACATGCCAGTTTCCATCTGCAATCATCGTACTATTACTTTTGATAATCGTATTATTCGCTAAGTTTGTTAGACATGGAAAACCGTTTCCTACACTCGTAGATGATCCAGGCACTAATTTATAAGGCAGCGAAACGGTGTATTGCGTCCCATTTTGGAGACCGGTTATACTTCTTAGCAAGCCTTGATCTGTGCCAGAACCCACGCTATTTATGTGCCATGTAGATTGATTATTATAAAAGGCCGAGTTTTCCGTAACCGTGATCGTGTTCGTGGTACTTCCCGAAAACTCAGTAACCGCCCAATTAGCTGAACTGTAATCAGTCGAATTACTCAATAGGTTTGTCCCGCCCACTTGTACATTATTAACTGCTGTCGTAATCTGACTGGTCAGACTGTTTGATGTCTGGCTCAATGCGCTTTGTGTGGCATACGTATTAGATGCATCTGTTTGTGTCAAAAGCGTGGCAATCGTGTTCGCCGTCTGTGCCATGTAACTGTTATAAGTGCTGGTATCAACTTTATTAGCAACCTGTGTGCTGATGCCGTTAACGGTCTGATTCAGCGTACTAAACTGCGTCGCTGTAGCCATATCAGCCGGAGCCGGGCTCCAGCCAGTGGGTTTGTTTCCCGATTCCAGTTTAATTTGTGATACCCAAACCTGAGCTGTGCCCGCAACGTTTTTAAAATCCATCATTAAGGATCCAAAGTAGGCAACGGTTGAAACTGTACTGAATGAAAAGACTATTTTGTTCCATTGTCCCGGTACAAGCTGACCGTTAACAATATCCGTTTCAGGTGCAGCCACAACATAATTACTGCTGTTATACTCAAAAATATAGATACGTAGATTTTTATCAGACGGAATGTCCATAACCGAACTAATGTAGACATATAAAGAAAGCGTATAGGTTGACGACGGGTTGAGCAAAGGTGCAGAAAGGCTATGAACTCCATCGTAACCCGAAGCTGTCGTTGATATTTTTAAAGAGTTATTTCCGTTATAAAGATTAGTAGAGTCGATGACGTATTGACCTGAACCCGTTTTTGCCCATTGTGAGAGATCAGAAAAAGCAGTACCTAACACTAAGTTCGTCCCGCCGACCTGCACTGCAGCAACGGCTCCATTAACATCAGACATCCACACCTTACTATATATGGACTGCTGAGCGCCGTTTGCCGTGCTGGTTGCTGAGTTGGCCGTACTTATTGCCTGCTGGGCTTGCGTGACTGCGCTGCCCGCTGTCGCCACGGCACTGTTTGCCTGGGTAATGGCATTTGCGGCATCCGATGAAGCCTGCTGTGCCGCCGTAGTCGCATTATCCGCCGCCTGCTGGGCTGAGGTAGCGGCGTTCATTGCATTGTTCGTATCGTTGGACAAGATAAGATTCCATGCAACCCCATCAAATCGATACATATCTGTATATTGTCCATTAACAATCTTGTACCAGATGTCACCTGAGATAAGACTTCCCGTTGGCTGAGTCGCAGAGTAATAGGTTTTATTCTTTCCGTTCGCCTGTGTTAGAGCATATCCCGATGTTTTGACTGCTTGATTAGCGGCTGCAGACAGGCCCTGTAAGGATGTCTGCATGCCAGCTATATCAGTAGCAAGGTTTGTTTTAAATTGTCCCAGCTGCATGCTAATGTATCGTTCAAGCAAAGTATCATAAACGGTCTGTATAACCTCAGCCTTTTCGTCAATACCTAAATTCTTAAATCGAACGGTGACCAAGTCGCACAGATTGACCTTTTCAAGCGGCGCGATACTCTTATATTCTTCCGTTTGCCACAAGCTAATAAAGCTGACCGTAAAATTTACGGTAGGCTGCCCGATATTATTATCTGTGATGTATTTTTGCGCTGCTGACCTCAAAGAAGCGACGTCTGTCACAGTAGTGGAACTTAGATCGACAGGGAGACAGCGATTAAAAGCATAGTTGCTGACATACTGGCTATTAATGTTCTTTTCAGGTAATTCCAGAATTATATCGTTCCCGTTAGCATCCTGAATAGTCGCATAGGGATAAATCGACGTATAAGTCTGGTCAATTAGTTCCTCCTGAGTCAGGTCAGTTAGATTTTTACCGTAGGCAATAACGACCCCTGTATCTGTACCACGGTTTTGGGAATGATGAATAACAAAGTTGTCCCACATGAACTCACCTTGCCAGTTCTCAACCAGACTACCATCACCATTTGTTCCCTCTAGGGCATCACCGGCAGACATATGGGACAATGTGGATGTTGCGTTCGTCGTTACATCACTGACACCAGTAAAAGAGTGTGGAAAAACGGTATTTTGCAGAATAGCATCCAGCATAGACTGACCGTTTCCGTTTACGCTTATCTTGCCGATCGGATTGTATTTCAGCATATAACTGATATGCTCGGCCTTATAATCAACCACGCCATTAATCGGTTTTGATATATCGTAAATACGAAACAGCTGCGGATCCATATTGGCGTTATCGTTGGCTTTAGCCTTAACGATGGAGTCTTTCTGAATCAAATTAAATAACGGACTGCTGACCGGATAAGTAAATTCCAGTTCAAACAATCCGTTTCGCTCCTCTGTCACTTGTGCAGATATCGTATCCGTTAATGTTCCTATACCATGATGATTAAAGTTTGTCTCGTTTGACGAGTATAGAATCGGTATCATAATGCCCACCACCTTGGCACGATGTCAACCTGTGTTACAGTTCCGTCCCAACTGATATTGTTGACCCCTGGTTCAAGCACCGGACAATCTGAAAAAAGTTGATTGTTCAACAACTGCGTGCCCTTATAAGCAGATTGTAAATTCGTGTCCAGCTCGATATACTGGCTGACTGATGTTAAAACCACATCCTGATCGTTAATATGCAGCGTGATATTGCCAGTACCCGTAATTTTGATATAAGGGTTGGATGCCCACACTTCCGGATTTGTTATCGTCCCCGGAGCAGTCAAAGTTTGTGTGTTGTCGCCATCTACCCGATATTTAAAAGCCTTGCAGGAAAAAATAATGTTTGCTTTTCCAAAGTATTTGATGACTTCCTGAAGATCGAGCGCGCTATTGCAAAAAGCCATATGGTAATAGTCTGGATCAATGTCAGTCCATAATTTTTGATAACTAAACACGGATTGCAGCCAATTTTTAATAAGACCTGCCTGTTGCGTTAGATCAAGGCCATTTTTCGGGAAAACAGAGCAGTTAAACGAAAAGTTGACGTTTTCGAAACGTTTATTATCAATGACCAAATCCCCAGTTCGTCCCGGAACAGCCTGGAACGTCACATCACGCGAAGGTGAAGGAATCGTCAAGGGCATTGCAACCTTTAATCCGTAGTCAAGCGATGAACCATTATTAAAAGTGAAGTATCCGCTTGTCATGATTTCAGCCCCTTCTTTCTGCGCGTGTAGAAGCTCAGTTCTTCACCGAGTTGCTGCGGACCTTTGCCTGTGTTGTCATAATAATTGTCAATATGCAACGTCACACCACCATCGTTTTGCGTGATGTTTTGCGAATTTCCAGCCAATCCCCCATATCCTGAAATAGAAGGAATGACAATCTGTGGTTGATTAAGATGGGACAGCAATCCATTGACGTTTGGTGTGCCATTGGCATAGCCGACATATCTTCCACCATGAGACGTGGAAACTATCCCGGGAACATTCATAATATTACCGTAGCGTTTGCGGATATAATTGTAGGATGCAATGATGCTGTCGATTGGATTGAGAATATTCTTAAATCCTGGCATCACATTCGCGGAAAAAGTGGATCCAATCATCTGCATCAATCCCATAGATGGATGACCAGCCTTTGCATTAGAGTCCCAATGGTTTACTGAATTTGGATTGCCTCCGGATTCATGCATCGCTATAGAAGCGAGACCTGATGCCCACGACGCTGGAATACGTGCGATGGACATTGCTTCTCCAATCCAGTTTTTAAGCGTTCCAGACACTTTACCTGGAATTTCCAGAAGTCCGCCAATCCAATTCGACATATTTCTTTTCGCCCAATTGACTGCCAACGATCCTGTCTTATCGAGCATACTCCAGGCCACATTGCCAAATTGACCGGGAACAGCATTTGCCATTTTACCTAAACCGAGTGCATTTAATGAGTTATTGATGAATTTGCTTGGGCCCTGTAAGAGCCAATTAAGAACATTGGATAATATTCCTCCCGCGTAGTGAGGAACCATGCCAAACAGTTCTCTCGTAGCTGTCGCTGAGAGTACCGATGTTCCTGCAGGCAAGTCCACTATGGTTGGTTGAGCAGGAGAAAACGTTAATTGCCCACTGGGCAGGAAAATCGCTTCAGGTCCTGCGTTGGATCCGACACCATCTCCAACTAGTGCACGGCCACCCGGATGTCCTCCTATGCCATGCGCATAAGCCATGCCATGCGTATTTGTGGAATGGCTATATGCAACAGGTGAACTTCCTTTACCCGTAAAGAAATTGACAATACTTTGCCACCATCCCTTAATCGTGTTCACCATATCGTTCCAAGGCGATAGTACATTTCCAGTTTCCCAGTCAACCTGATCGGCGTGTCCTTTTGCCTGCTGCTTTGCGTAATAAACAGTCATATCACGCATATTCTGCGCTTTACTTACCACTTGATCGTGCTGCTGTTTTGCACGACCAATTACTCCATCTCGTTCCTGTGTAGCCGTAGTTATAATATCGTCATACTGTTTTCGCGAAATTGAATGATTGACGTAATATTGCTGATCAGCCCAGTTTTTCACGCCATTGAATTTTTGGTTTGCACTTTTTATAACTTGCTTGTACTCATTATTGGCGGCAGAAATAGCGCCTTGTTCCTGTTTATTGGCATTGCGTACAATCGATGCAGCTTGCTGTGCAGAAATACTCCCAGCGTGATCCTTGAGTTTGCCAAGTATAATTTCCTGCTGTTTTGAACTGTTAGACATGGACTGCACCGCGTAGCTATTCATTTTACCTTGCAATTTATTGATCTGTGACTGCTCACTTGCTGTGAGTGTACGATGATTTTTAGCTGCATTGTTATAAATTGATTCAATTTGGCTTTCAATTTTACGAACATTGCTTTCTTTCTGATTCGTACTAGTCGTTGTTTCTTTTAATATTGCATCGTATTCACTCTTGTTTGTTGTTTTCAAACCTGCAAGGGCTTTAGCAGCACCTGATTTCGTCCGGTTAAAATGACCGATAATATCATCAGCCATTTGTTGATAGGGTTTAACTAATGAACCAACATTCTGTTTAGAAACTTTCTGGCCCGTTACAACTATATTTTCAAGCTGACGCTGTGCCGTGTCCGAAAATCCAACATATTGGTTAAGTGCCGACTGAGTATTTTTGCCGACACTTTTCCCCCAATTAATTGACGTATTGATTATTGGTTTTCCGATTTCTTCTACATTTTTCTGTATCCATGATCCGAATGCTTTCCCAAATGCAGAACCGGCGAATGATCCTGCAGCGGCACCAATTGCTCCTCCGATCGGTGTTCCTAGACCGAGTGTGAATGGATCGGCTAAAGTTCCAATGGCCGCACCTGTAGCAGCTCCTCCCCATGTTCCACCGAGTGACCCGATGGTATCTCCAACATGAGATCCGATCGTTTTTTTCGTCATGCCCATTAGACCTGATAAAGAAGAAATTACATCTAATACGGCTGACCCCGCCTCAGCTGCTTTTCCAACCTTTCCTAACGTACCAAGAATTCGTCCGCTTCCGCTTAAATCTTTGGCAATCGTTCCACCGTCTTTCACGACCGTCTCGCTGTCTTTGGCAACTGTTTCACCTGCTCCAACCGCTCCCTTGTTTTTTCCAACAGTTCCTCCTCCAATACCTGAACCGCCTGATCCAATCTCTGCTTCAGCTGATGCCAAGTCTTTGGCACTAGCAGTTGTACGTGAGAAATGTGTTCTGAGTTGTTTTAAGCTGTTCATAACCGTATCAAAGGCACTTATGATCGAGGCAACATTCTTTAGAGCAGCTACTGCTCCATCGAGGCCACTTTTCAGCGTCAATATAACACCTGTCACTCCTGTGTTGGCAAAGACGCTCTTCATATGATCATAAGCGTCACTGGTTTTCTGTGCGGCAAGCCGAAGGTCCTGCAGCTGCGCAGACGCTTCATCTTTAGCTTTGACAGTTATCGTCTTTTCCCTGGGAATTTTATTTATGTTATCTCTAATTTGTTCCATGCTGCCACGTGTTTTATCAACTACTTCGACAATCTGTTTAATTGGAGAAGAGACAGCCTTTTTTATCTCATCATGAGTTTGCTTGACATCATTAACCATTTTGTCGGTGTTTTTGGCAAATGATTTATACATCGTGTCACCCGCGGTAGCACCCATCGCTTTTAAAATAGCTTCAATTTTTGATGTATCAGATTTAATTTTTTTGTCATCCAGCGTTACTTCAATAACTGCCGACCCATTGCTCATCATTTATCCTCCCTTCCTTGCCATGTTTACAAGCGTGTCAAACATGTGGTCCATTCGTGTTTCCTGCTCCTGCCTGTTCTGTTCGCTATCCAGTGCATAAGCACTTTTGAGCTGTAATATACGCTCTCGTTCCGCCTTCTCATACTCACTGCTGCCGTTTGGTACATCTGTCGCACGAATTCCAATGATCTGGTTAATCTTCGTGTTATCACGCAGACCCTTGAATAGGGCGATAAACTTCTCCCATCGCATCACACCCTGTTGGTCAATGAGATCAATGCCGTATTCCTGTAAAAAGGACGCGTAAATATATTCTGCATCCTTCGAAAAACTGTAATATTGTGTTTGATCGGATGTCTCCTGGCCGTCATTGGGTTCTCCGGCAATATACTTAGAGATTGCCTGAATCGCCTTGATCTGTGTGTCCACGTCCACTTCACATTCCGGGATGAACATCTCAAAGGCGAGCAATATTTTCCCCATTTCATTTATACTGTCATCGTCAATTAATTCATACCAGCGCAGGACATTATCAAAACTTAGATCAAGAAAATAATCCCGTCCATTTATCCTGATTTTGTCATCAAGCGGTTGCTTTAGACTCAGCACAGCGCATCACCGTTTGTTCCTGTGGTAATGGATATATTTACTTTTAATGGCTTTTAAGCGTTCTTTACGTTCACTGTCACGTTTGAGAGACAGTGCCGTTGCTAGTTCCTCCGTTTTGTCGCGAAGATATTCTGTAGATTTGCCACACTTTTCATAGATTTTCTGGCCTTCACCTTTGCCAAAAATAAGATCAAGAAACTGAATACTCCCGTCACGCTGAGTTTCAATCAGATCAATGCTCTTTTTTGCAAGAACATCACCGGTTGCCTTTTCATCAGCGGCTAGGTCGTCATATTCCTTTATCACTTTCTCTAATTTTTTGCCGATCTTTTCAAACGCTGCAGCATATTGCTTCTGCTTTTCATCGGAAAAATCAATATTGTAGTGCGTACCTCCAAATATGACTTCTTCCAACTGTTTGTTTTGTTCTATGTCAATATTTATCATCATCATCTCTCCTTTCGGTTATGTACCGGGGCCGGAGCCCCGTAAATCAGCCTGCCGGTGGCGTAGTAACAGCCGGAAGGCCGTTGAAGTTCGCCGTGAAGCTGAAAGTCTGCTTTGCATTTGCCGCACCGCCACTTGCTGTAATGGCTGTCAGAGAAACCTGAGCAATAATGACGGTACCGTCTGTTTTAGTCCATCTGAGTAGCGTTTTGGCTTCGTCACCCAATGCAAACTCTTTACTGACAATGAAATCCTGTGCCGGATCTCCTTCGACACGGTTACCAGCGAACGCCAGTGAAAAGTTAATCCCGGTACGATCAGTCTGAGAAAAACCTTGTCCGTCATAATATGGTGTATTGTCGGTTGTATCACCAGGTGCCGGGGTCACGGTCTGAATACCTTTGGCAATCGTGACAAAGGTAGCACCCGTTGTCACCGTCGGATCCAACGTTCCGGCTGTGTCAATTTCAAATTTGTTTTTAAAGTTCAGATTAAAAGCTACCAAACTCATTCATCTCCTTAGTAAAGTAGTAATTCTGCTTGATGCATGGACGTATAAACGTAACCGTAATCGTCCTTTAACAAAAAGTTGGGACTGGTTACCTGTCCATTGACAAAATAAAAAGAGCCATTTTGGCTCTTAATATCATCTGGATTTAACCCATCGACATACCAGCCAATCGACAACAATGCATTCAGTGCTGTCAACTGGTCTGTATGCCGGCATGTTACTTGAAAAGCAAACGTTTTGTCCCACTGCCCATCATAGTTACGAAAAGCCTGACCCATTGGTATCAACGTAAAGGAGATACCATTTTGCGGCGTTCCATTCGATGACGGCGGTATGAGAGGAAAACTTATATAAGTAAATAAGTTACAGTTTGCCTCAACGGCTGCGATCATCTGATCCTGAAAGTCAAGTTCAGTTCCTGCCAAGGTATCCCATCACCACCTTTTGTACCACGTCAGGTCATTGTGCCTAAATTCTGTTTTTACCGTATCAAACCAAAGCGCGTGGCCTCTTTGTTCTCATTGGTTTGAAATCATATTCCGGATAATAGATGACCGGCTACCAGTTGTGTAATGTTGAGCGATACAATCATCGGCAGCTCTCCGTCCGGATCTTGCGGCATGACTGTAAACTACACGTCCATTCCGATGGATATTCACTGCCATCCCTGATCAGTATGTAGTCGCCAAACAGATCAGGGATATTATCAGCGGGTGCCGCAATTATCTCCTGCTGATGAAATTAAATAGCGTTAGATTACTTCCCTTCGTTTATGACATGGAATCTAATGGTTCTGGGTCTTCAAAAAAGAATTACAGGCCCAACTGGTTTGGAAAAATTGTCCATGTGAATCCTCCTTTTTTAGTCATAAAAAATAAGCCTTTTAACGCCATGCTGAGGGCAAAATATAAAGACTCACAGATTCTTATTAAGCTCAAGTTTTTTAACCTGTTTCTAAACGTCATCTGGAGAAAATTAAATAAAGGGTATCATCCACTACGGGACACTTTTATAAAAGTGTCCCGTATCCTGATCTTTGCCAAGGGACCTTCTCAACTCCCCGCCCTCTTTTCATGATACTATAATACAATAAAATTGCGGGTCAAATGCACAAGCTTTGCACACGATTCATAGCCAGCCAATTTTATCAGCAACTATAAGCACGAAATCTTTCCGGTATTTAGTAGCCGTATTCCGGTGCATATTACATCTGTCAGCTATACTGTCCCAAGTTAGATTTAAATTGCTCCAATAACGCAGCTTAATGATTTTCCGATGATCTTCCGTTACCTGGCTGTATGCAGTCTCGATCGCCTGAACTATTTCTTCAAGATTTCTCAACTTTCTGTTTGTTGCCAGTCTTGTCGCAATCAGTTCTGTTGGTCGTCCAGGATAGTTACTTCGCCCGCCACCCACATTTTCATCATCGTTGTTTACTCCAAATATAACCTCTTCGCGCAACTTCCGAATCTCTTTCTTGGTATCATTAAAGGCATACAGTTCCGCTTCTATATGTTTAAACGTTGCCGATCTTAATTTCTCACTTACTGGCATTCGTTTCGCCTCCATCTATCTGTAAGCCATCCATTCTTCTTCACGCATCTCTGGAACGGGCAGAGTCCTTCTTTATCCAACCAGATGCAACCTTTGCATCCATATTCCGGATCCTTAGTCTTCACCACGCCCACACTCCTTCCAACAAACAAATAAATAAATCATACAGACACTAGCGCTTGGTTAAACACACCCATCAATTGAAACGCGTATTTCAATATTCCGATTTCTTTTGCTTTGCCATGCCCACGTTAAACAGGCTTTTTGACTCATTGATCTGTCCCTTTCATACACATCTTCCACTCATAAAATGTATTAACACATGATGAGGAGGTGTTCGATGATGTGTTCTGATGGTGGATACAGCGGCGGGTATGGCAGCGGCAGCGGATTTGCGCTGATTGTCGTTCTGTTTATTCTTTTGATTATCGTTGGCGTTTCCTTTGTAAGATGGTAGACAACCAGATCCGTCAAAACTAACAAAAGGACATTGCCAGCCAAGAGCACCTGCACCCGGGTGCCCTTTTGGCATTCAATCAAATTTCTTCCAGCCGCTTAGCTTTCCTCCTAGATATTGCCCATATAAGCTTCCAGCCATTGCGCTCTCTCTTCAGTCGTCATTCCCTCCGGAAAGGCTGAATCATCCTCATGCTCGCTTTTTTCTCCCTGCTGTTTGTTTTTCATCCATGCGGGTTCCGGCTCATGATGAACATGGGCAGAACCACTCTGATCGCTTTGCCGCTTCTTTGAATCCATGAACTTTTTCTGTTCCGCATTTGCCTGGGCAACGTTTTTAATACCTTTTTTGATCCAGCTATTCAAAATGGACCGGGCATAGGGATACTGTTTGCCATTTTGAGACGCCTTCTCAAATGCCAGACAGACAAGACTTTCAGATAGTCCATCGTTATCGATGTAATCTGTGATTTCGTCCAACAAAAGCGGCGTTGGCTGGCGTCCGAAGCAGATCATGTAAGAATCAAAAAAGTTTGACTTGGAAGCAGCAGTATTATTGCCTGTTTTGTTTCGTCCACTGCTAACTAATGTGGCCGGGTTGCCGGCATGACTGTCTGCACAGTTGTCGGCGCGATTGCCACCATCAGGTGCAAACAAAGTGTTTTTTACCCATTTACCCGCACGATTGTATGCATCAGGTGCAGACAAATCTGCCAATTTATAAACTGCGGCTTGATTCCCCCGCCGTGACCGAAACTCAATAAATCCGTTCTGCTTTAATTCATTTCTTGCTTTGAAGATGGTACGTTCCGCAAGACCCGTCTTAACACATAACACCGATACAGCTACCGGAAATTCTCTCCGCCATGCAGCTTTATTGTTTATATGCATCAGGGCATGCCATAAAGTAATTGCCGATGTGCTCAGTGAATTCGTCTCGAGCCGATCATAAAATGCGTTAATCTGAGTGATATAGTTCACAAATCATCACCTCACAAGCTGCGGGACTGTCAGAGTCCTGCCGCAGCCGAAAATATGAAACACGGCCTGCCCATGCTAGCTGATCATTACAAGCATTACTCCATGCCAGTGCATCATCCAAGCCGGCCGGGCTTGTTCCATCATCAACTCCTGTTAATCGGGCTTTTGTCATTTCAAGCCCCCTCGATAAACTGATCTTCATTCTCATGGGCAGAACATTACCTGACACCAAAGCCGACAGCCTGTAAATTAATTGCGTGCCAAGTTGTGGTTCACGTCCTGTTTCTCTCCACAGTTAAAATTATTGGCAGATTACAGAAACGTGAATGAGCAGATTTAAGCTCTTCTGAATACTTCACCAATGCATTCTTTATTGCACGTTACAAATTCAATAAAGCCATCTCTGGGACATCTGCTCTGAACCCGGGTCATGTGATTACCTTCTTTCAACATTTTTTAAGCAAATCGTTTTGGCTTATATGCTTCAACACATCGGATAGCATCCTGGAGTTCCCGGCGCAAGATGTCTTTGTAGCTGGCGACGGCGAACCTTTTCTTCAGTTCCCGGTAAATTTCCTGAAACAGCTTGCGCTGCTCGCCCTTATCAACTTCGAGCGCATAGACACGGTGGGCCACAGCCTTCTGCAACCGGCGCTGTTCACCATGATCAAGGGTGATCTGGGATTCCACTTTTTCATCCAGTTCTATGATTTTTTGTGCCTGCTGCTGAGTGACTCTCTTCAATTTCTCCGTATTCTCAGCCGCCACTGCCATCAGACTCATACAAGCGATCAACGATTGTCTTTCGTCCATCGTTTTCATGGCCGTTTTTTTTAAAATCGGCAGCACTTCGTGATTGACCCAGTACTGAAAAGGTTTTGTCTCCGGTTTTCGGAAATCATTAAGGAGATGATAAAGCCCCGGCTCACTGATGAAGTTGGTTTCGCCTGACTGGCTGACTAGATTGAATCCAGTCATTTCATATTTATCTAACCCTTTCATAGCGTCCGACGTATTCTGTATTTTAAGTGCGTCGCAAACATTCTGAGCTTTGAACCAAATTTCACCGGCCTTGTCGATGACTGAAACTGCTAAACCTTTAAAATCGAAATGCTGCAGTTGCTCCATTTTCCTTCTCACTCCCTTATGTTGGATTGGTATTCCTCCCCTGGCCGAGAAGTCGGAACCAAAAGAAATAGATCCACATCAATTTGCTCCCACTGTTCTAGTCTCCATTCCTCCGAATGGTGCCTTCCAAAATCCGGGCATTTCATTGTAAAATCATACAGATCTGAATCGCTCTTACCTGATACTTGTTTCGATTTTTTCTTAGTCTGTTTTTGGCTGCTTATGATACCTCTCATCTTTTTGTACACAGTTTGTGACATTACTGTTCAAAAAAAATTGTCCAATCAAAGTTCAGAACTTGAGCAATTTTTTTCGCAATATCAACAGATGTGTTTCTTTCACCGGTTTCGATCATGGCATATGTTGTTCTTGCTATATTAGCTTTCTCAGCAACATTAGCCTGTGTCATGTTTCGTCGTTTCCTGACAGCAATTAACCAATCCCTCGTTTATATCATCCCCTTTTGATGACGCGTATTGTGTAACCGATTTATGTTTAAGATTATATGTCACGTTATGTGTCTAGTCAAGTATAAACTTGCAATGATTACTCTTTTCGTGTAAATAATAATATGTCACATATTGTGGAGCTATAATTATATTAATAAATTAGAGGACTGATATGATGCTATTAAAAGATAGACTCAGCCTTTTACGAACCCAGAAAAAAATGACACAGGAAGATCTAGCAAACAAGATTGGAATTGCCAGAACCACTTATGCAATGTATGAACAGGGTAATAGAAACCCTGATTATGATACATTGCAAAAATTAGCCGATGTGTTTGGCGTGACCAGGGCTTATCTGTTAGGAGATACCGACATTCCAAACTCCAATGAAAGCGTTGATGAAGAAATTCAAAAGTTAATGGAAGATCCAGACTTCACTGCAGCGTTTAAGGACATGCCGGGTAATCCTGAGGAAGCAAAAAAAGACTTGATTGGTTTTATGAAGTTTTGGAAAGAGCAGGACGAAAGAAAAAACAAAAAATGATTTTTTTACTTTCAGCTGTATACTTTTAGCATCATTCCCAGTGATATAATAACTTAATGATGTTTAAGGACCTAATGGTGATTTCTCAATCAACTTAACAAGTACATGTTAACTAATCTTTTTTCACTATCGGAGAGAAGACGGAATTCCACTACTTTAAATGCATATATCTCCTCTCCCCTATTAATTTAGTATTTTGCCGGAAAGGGCGAAAATAATTTATGGGGGAAACCATTATGAAAAAGTTTCTAAAGGTCATTACAGCTGTTGTTCTGTCATTAAGTATCCTGTCAGGCATTTCATTCACACCTCATGGAATCGCCCAAACTCAGAACACAGCTTATGCTAAGATAACTCCGCTTAGAGTGACAAGTACACATCTAACTGTACGGCGCGGTCAGTATGCTTATTTCACAGTAGAAGGGAAAAGAAGTTCAGAAGGCTACGCGACCGTTTACTATAAAGTCCGGTAAGAGCAGATCACAAACATTGGGCTATAAAAAGTCAAATAGTAAAGGCTATGCAACTTGGCGTTGGAAGGTTGGGACTCGTACCACTCCGGGCACATGGAAGGTATATGTGAACCTGGGCGGCCAAACTGACTATCTTTACTTGCATGTCGGATAAATAGACAAGCCCCCTTTACGGGCTTTTCTTTTGGTTTTATAATCGAACATATATTCCTGTATAGAGGTGATCCTATTGTACTTGCACCAAACAAAATTAGAAGACTATATCAAATATCTTTACGATTCGATAAATATATCAAATCCGGATGAGCTGGCTATGGACGAAATTGCTCAGAAACTGCATATTGAAGTCCTGCACTCCAGTTTCTGCAATAAGTCCGTTCGTTCAAACGGCCGGGTGGTCATCAATCTGAATACAAAACTGATCAGCCCTGAAGACCAATGGGAAACGTTCGGGCATGAGTTGTTCCACGCCTTGAAAGATGCCGGCAACCAGATCTACTTTCCGGTACCTCTCCGAGAGTTGCGCGAGAATAAAGCCAGAAATTTTGCCCTGCATTTCTGCATCCCAACCTTCATGCTGGATCAACTGCACTGGCCGGAAAGCGATGCCTCTCCTTTTGTGGCCGGAAAGTTCCATGTCAACCCGGCTTTTGTTGATCAGCGACTGGAACAATATCGGCATCGGATTCTGCAAAATCAGGCGGATGAATATGAGGCCATCATCTGTGAACCGGCGCCCCCCAGATACAACCTTTCGGAACAATCGCCTGAAACACAGCGCATCATGAAGCAATTAAAAACACAACTGACAGAGAAGGGCGAAAAATTTGAGATCAAGAATTTATTATGATACTGATCATGAAGGCCATCTGTTTCCGCTTTGGTATGCGATAGAAGGCACAATTGATTGGAATGACAGCAAACTTTTCTTTTTTGTCGGCGCACCATTTGAGCGAATCGGCAGCATTGATTTTGACGATGGACGCATCGGGTGCTCTGTACACGCCGGGGAGATGATGATCAATAAAGAAATGCCGGAACAAATAGGCATCAATCTGAAAGCAGTCAAATGCCGCATCAGCCAGTTTATTGAACCAGAAAAGATTGAAAGGCTGATCTTTCAAATATCCGACATAGAAGAAATTTTGCAAATCGGAAAAGAACGATTTGTTTGGATCTAGACGTTTCCTACTCTGTTGTCCTACCAAGAGTTTTTATTTTGCATCATTATCTATACGTTGCGTTAAATCACGGATGAAAAGTCTTTTGTCCCGCACATTAGTCAGGAAAAGTCCGGTTTTTCACTTTCTGAAGCATACGCATAACTCTCTTGTCGCGGCGAATGACAACCTGATCCGGATTATGGAACGGCTCGGACATGATGCAACCACAAAAAGGTTTTATCTCAATGCGGCAAAAGCACAAAAAAGAGGCTTCTCAGAAGTTTAGAACCTCACGAGAAACCTCAATTCTTAAATTATGGCACATATTCAACACATAATTCTTCAAATGTGTTCTGAATCCCTTGCTACACAAGAGGTCCAGGACTTTTTACATCATGCCGCCCATTCCGGGTGCGCCTGCAGGCATTGCAGGTTCCGGATGTTCTTCAGGCTTGTCAGCGACAACAGCTTCTGTTGTCAGCAGCATAGCCGAAACAGATGCGGCATTCTGCAGAGCGGAACGTGTTACTTTTGTAGGGTCAACAATACCTGCTGCAATCATATCTACCCATTCGTCCTTGGCTGCGTCATAGCCAATGCCGGCTTTCTGGCCTTTCAGTTTTTCAACGATGACGGAACCCTCGAGTCCTGCGTTCTCGCCGATCTGGCGAACTGGTTCTTCCAGTGCGCGGATAACAATGTTTACGCCGGTCTTTTCATCACCTTCAGCTTCAACAGCAGCAACATCCTTGATGACGTTGGCCAATGCGGTGCCGCCGCCGGCAACAATGCCTTCCTGAACAGCCGCGCGGGTTGAGTTCAGGGCGTCTTCGATACGAAGCTTGCGTTCCTTCAGTTCCGTTTCGGTAGCTGCGCCGACCTTGATAACGGCTACACCGCCGGACAGTTTTGCCAGGCGTTCCTGAAGTTTTTCCTTGTCAAAATCAGATGTGGTTTCCTCAAGCTGAGCTTTGATCTGGTTGACACGTCCGGCGATCTTGTCGGATTCACCAGCGCCTTCGACAACCGTTGTATTGTCTTTCGTCACGATGACTTTGCCGGCAGTTCCCAGCTGATCAACGGTCGTTTCTTTCAGTTCAAGGCCAAGATCGCTCGTGATGACCTGTCCGCCGGTCAGAACAGCGATGTCTTCCAGCATTGCTTTCCTACGATCGCCGAAACCAGGTGCCTTGACTGCGACGACATTGAATGTACCGCGCAGTTTATTAAGAACGAGAGTAGCCAGTGCTTCGCCTTCAACATCTTCAGCGATAATCAGCATCGGTTTGCCTTGCTGAACAACTTTTTCAAGTACAGGCAGGATTTCCTGGATATTGGAAATCTTCTTGTCAGTAATCAGGATGTATGGATTTTCCAGTACGGCTTCCATCTTATCCTGATCCGTAACCATGTAAGCTGAAGCATAGCCGCGGTCAAACTGCATACCTTCAACGACATCCAGTTCGGTTGCAAAACCCTTGGATTCTTCAATCGTTACAACACCGTCGTTGCCGACCTTTTCCATCGCTTCAGCAATCAGTCCGCCAACTTTTTCATCAGCGGAAGAAATCGATGCAACCTGTGCAATGGATGCTTTGCCTTCGATTGGTTTGGAGATTTTCTTCAGACCGTCAACTGCCGCCTGTGTTGCTTTTTCAATGCCGCGGCGAATGCCCATCGGGTTAGCCCCGGAAGCGACATTCTTCAGTCCCTCACGAATCATAGCCTGAGCAAGCACGGTTGCAGTTGTCGTTCCATCACCGGCAACATCGTTTGTCTTGCTGGCAACTTCGGAAACAAGACGAGCACCCATGTTTTCAAATTTATCTTCAAGTTCAATCTCTTTAGCGATAGTAACACCGTCATTTGTAATCAGCGGTGATCCGTATTTTTTATCCAGTACCACGTTGCGGCCTTTTGGTCCGAGTGTTACCTTCACTGCATCTGCCAGAATATCAACACCGCGCAACATGGAGCGGCGTGCTTCTTCGCCAAACTTAATATCTTTTGCCATCTTGGAAAGTCCCTCCTAAATTTTTTTGCCCGGTCTAAGTTTAAGTCAGTCAATAACAGCCAGAATATCGTCCTGACGAACAACAAGGAAAGTCTTGCCGTCATACTTGACTTCTGTGCCTGCGTATTTTGAATAAATGACTTTTTCTCCTTCTTTTACATCAAGAGCAATACGCTCGCCCTTATCGGAAACCTTGCCGGCACCGACTGCGACGATACGTCCTTCCTGCGGCTTTTCCTTGGCCGAGTCAGGCAGCACGATACCACTTGCTGTTTTTTCTTCTTTTTCCTGTGGTTCGATAACGATCCGATCACCCAATGGCTTTAACATTAAAAATACCCTCCTTAAAAACGTTAAGTTAAGTACTTTGTTAGCACTCACTTCGCCTGAGTGCTAATCCATTTAATATGATAATCAATTCCCTTTGGATTTGCAAGTTTTTCCCGAAATATTTACGAAATATCATTACTGTTTTACAAATATGGAAAACAGGCAGCATTTCTTTGCTCTTAAGCCGGTTATGATAAAATAGTAGTGACCCTTCAGGCCCTTTCTTAGCGCATTTATCAATGGCTGCCTATTCCATTTGAATATGAGGTGTTCTTTTTGGTTAAAAGATATACTGCAATCGTCGTTATTTATTTGCTGTGCTATCTCTCTCCGAAAATACCGGGTTTCATGTCCCTGGCCGATTTGTTTCCGAATCAAAGCCAGGGTTACGGCGATATTTACACAGCTGTTTTTTTTGTGACCCTGCTCTTCGTTTCACTCCTGCTTATTCCAGAGCGAAATCTGCGGATCGAAGAGAAGAAAGCCCCTCTGGGCATGTCCGTCCTTTGGGCTGTTGGCGGCGTGTTTGCTCTGTTTATCCTGCAAATTCTCGCAACGCTGATTGAGTTCTCAATTTTCGGCCAAGTATCCGCGTCCACACATACCAAGCAGATAGAAACGCTGACTAAGTATTCCCCCTTTTTCATTTTAACGGTCAGTATTATCGGACCGATACTTGAGGAAATTGTTTTCCGGAAAATTTTCTTCGGAAGCCTGAGAAAAAAAATCGGTTTCTGGCTTGCAGCTATTATCAGTTCGTTGGTCTTCGCGCTCATGCATCAGGACATCCAGCATTTACTCGTCTATTTCATGATCGGTGTATTTCTCTGTTTCACTTATCAGATGACGCGGAGAATCGCCGTCAATATGTTCATGCACGCAACGATGAATGCCGTTGTTGTCCTGTTCAGTTATTATGGTTCCGCTACAGGATTAATTTATCTGCTTAGTCGCTGAATAATCAAACATGCAACCTTGACATAAAGGGCCGGGGGAGTTCATCCCCTGGCCCTTTTTCTTGTACATTTATACAACCATTATTTTTAAACGGATCATTCAGAATCGCTGTCATTCAGAGCCGTCAGAATTTCCGGGCCATTCTTGGTAATTGCTAATGTGTGCTCATACTGTGCGGAAAGCGAACCATCGACTGTCCGCGCTGTCCAGCCGTTGCCATCGACCTTGGCGCGCCAGTCGCCCGTGTTCAGCATCGGCTCAATTGTAATCGTCATGCCTTCCCGGAGACGCAGTCCGCGTCCCGGCCTCCCATAATGAGCCACTGCCGGATCCTCATGCATGGTTGGTCCGATGCCGTGGCCGACAAAGTCACGCACGACACTCAAGCCCCTGGCTTCAGCATATTCCTGAATCGCATAGCCAATATCGCCGAGACGGTTGCCAATCACTGATTGTTTGATCCCCTCGTACAGTGCTTCTTCTGTTGTCTTAAGCAAATGCTGCGCTTCATCCGAAATCGTCCCGACCGCATAGCTCCATGCGGAATCAGACAGAGCTCCGTTCAGATTGACAACCATATCAATTGTGACAATGTCCCCATTGCGGAGGGGTTTTTTGTTTGGAAAGCCATGGCAGATTTCATCGTTGACAGACGCGCAGGTTGCAAACTGGTAACCCTCAAAACCTTTTTCTTCCGGAGTCGCACCGTGCTTCGCCAGAAACTCATTGACAAATTCCTCAATTTCCCAGGTTGTGACTCCCGGCTTGATCATCGATTTAATTTTCTCATGTGTCTGTGCAAGCAGCTGACCTGACTTCTTCATTTCTGCAATTTCATTTGTAGATTTTAACTGTATCATTTATTCTTTCCACCTCTGTGTCCTTTCCTCTTTGAAAAGAAATAAATCGTTTCTCCTCACCCGCCGACAATAAAATTGTGACATTTGTATTTTACCACTTTATTGATCCCTGAATCATTCCGCACGGTTCTCTTCCATCGCATGATTCAAGAAATAGATCAATGCCTGAAGTTCAATCGTCATATCTACATGGCGGACATACACTTCCGGCGGCAGGGAAAGCCTTACCGGTGAAAAGTTCAGAAATCCGCGGACACCCGAAGCCATCGCCTGTTCGGCAGCCTTCTGAGCCTGGTCAGCCGGTACAGTCAGGATGGCCGCCGTGATATCACGATTATCATCTGAGACAAGATCATCCATCAGATGGATTTCAGTCTCACCTACTTTTTTTCCTACCTTTGAAGGATTAATATCATACGCCTTGACAATCCTTGTGTTATTATTCTTTTGAAAGTTGTGATTCAGCAGAGCCGTTCCAAGATGTCCGACTCCGATCAGTATCACTTTTGATAATTCATCCTGATAAAGCGTCTTTTTGAGAAATTCCATTAAATGCTTTGTGTTGTACCCGTACCCTTTTCTCCCCAGTGCACCGAAATAGGAAAAATCTTTACGGATTGTTGTCGAATCAATCTGTACAATCTTCCCGAATTCAGACGATGAGATTCTTGTCTTCCCATTCGTCACAAGGCGCTGCAGAGACCGGTAGTAGAGCGGCAGTCGTTCAGCCGTTGCCTGAGGCACTTTCTGAGTTGCCATACTCCTGTCCCCCCTGATAGGCGGCTAGTTAAACTGTTCCCGGACCGCCTTTTTCTTTATCATTTCATCCAGGCATTCCTTTTTCACTATACATCATTATTATCCGGTTTTGTTATCCGATTCACAAACTTTTTAAAACATTGGTGTTCCTTTGCACAATAAAAAGATAAACGTATTTATACGTCCCGACAAACCTTCTTCACGATACCAAAGCCTTTATGAAAAGCATTGGAAGGTTGTATGCTGTTCACAGAATACTAATAAGCGAAACATCTTCACGTCGCTGTTTTCAGTATAAAAAAATAGCAATTGTCAATTAAAGCCAATTGCTAAAAATTAATCTTTTATAAACGAATGATACAGTAGCGATAGATATTATAGCTATGATGTTGCTGTTCAGCAATCAGACAGAACCCCCAGTCAAGTTAAATAAACTGAATGATCTGCATGAGAACAGGGACAACAATGACAAACAATACGGTACTCGTCGTAACCACATTCGTTGCATATTTCACATCGCCATGCGATTCATTGGCGAGGATCGGCAATACGGCTAACATGGGCGTTGCAGATTGAACGATTTGAGTTTGCACTAACATAGATGGCAAATGGGCATGTGAAAGATGCATACCGCTCAGAAGTAACACAATCAGGACAATCGGCGAAATCACGAAACGCCCTAACAAAGCAACAATCGTATCGCGGTCAAAACGAATGCTTGAGAGCCCCGCATTGTACAGAACGATACCGATATATACCAGAGACAGCGGCGTAACAATACTGCCCACATATGTCAATGTGGAATCAATAAAACCCGGGATCGGAATATTTAATAGCAGGAAAATCAGACCGGCCACAAATCCCAGTAATGGAGGTGGCAATATTTTTTTCCAGTTGATTTTGTTTTTGCCTTTTTCCTTCGTTTTGTCTCTCGTCGGATCATCATTTGAGATAAGAAAAACACCAAATGCCCATGTCGAAACGGTATTGGTAATGTAATAGATCAGAAAATAAGGCAGACTCTGATTTCCAAACAGTGCAATATTCAGAGGCAAACCGATAAAAATCGTATTTGCATTGACGACAGCATTCATAAAAATACCGCGGCGTCCCGGACGAATCTTTAACAGTTTGACCAGCCCAAAAGAAATGAGGTAAGAAATAATGACGGCAATCACCGGATATATGAGACTGCCGGACAACTGAATTAAACTGCCCCGGGTTAGATACTTTAGGACCGATACGAAAATGGATGCCGGCAAAGCAACTTTTGTGATCAGAGATGAGATGCTTTTTCCGAAGTTATCATCAAACCATTTAAATTTTTTCAAGAAATAACCCAGTGCGATCATGATGATGATCGATATGACACTTTGAATCGATTGTAGAAATACCATGCGTACAGACCTCCTTTTCTCAACGATATCGTTTTAATTTAAAACAAGTTCAGAATAGTTCGGTTCCCACTTCATGTCGGCAACAGCCTTTTTAATATCCGAAATAGGTTCTCTGTTTAACTTCTGGTCTATAACACTTTGACCAACGACTTCGGCAATGGTTTGAGAGAATTCGGTCAGTTTTGCAACAGGAGGCAAAACAGCGGCGCCGGGTTGTTCCGTATCGACGATGCCGCCCAGAGCATGGCTCGCCTGAGACAGCATTTCTCCATTGACTCGCTTTGCCGTCGAGGCGATAATACCGAATCCGAGTCCGGGATACATCAGCGCATTATTAGCTTGTCCGATCTGATAAGTAACGCCCTTGTACTCAACAGGAGCGGCAGGAATACCGGTTGCAACCAGCGCTTTGCCATCTGTCCAGGCAATCAGGTCTTCAGCTTTTGCTTCCGCCAGTTTTGTCGGATTGGATAATGGGAAAATGACCGGGCGTTCCGTATGGGCTGCCATTTCTTTAATAATTGATTCCTTGAAGGCGCCGGGTTGTGTTGATGTACCGATCATAATCGTCGGATGAACCGCTTTGACAACGGCTTCCAGATTCGTCAGCTCTCCACTGTTCGTGAATTCAGAACGGGCGTGAACGAATTCCTTTTGTCCCGGAGTCAGATCTTCCGTATCGTTGAACAACAGTCCCTGCTTGTCCACCAAGAAGAAATGCCGGCGTGCCTCTTCTTCCGATAAGCCCTGGCGTTTCATTTCATCCATAATCTGATTAGAAATACCGACGCCGGCTGTACCCGCACCGAAAACCAGAACACGCTGATCCGTTAATTTTTCCTTCGAGATGTTCATAGCTCCAAGAATACCCGCCAGAACAACAATCCCAGTACCTTGAATATCATCGTTAAATGTTGTGATCTTGTCCTGATATTTTTCCAAAATAGTCGCCGCGTTCGAACGGCCAAAATCTTCCCAGTGCACTAAAGCTTCGGGGAATAATTTTCCGGATGCCTTCACAAACTGATCAATGAAATCATAATATTTTTCCCCGCGAACCCGTTTATGTCTGTTTCCCAGATAAAGCGGATCGTTGAGCAGCTTTTCATTGTTTGTACCGGCATCAATGACGACCGGCAGCACCTGTGTGGGATTAATCCCGGCAGCAGCGGTGTATACCATCAGTTTGCCAATGGCGATATCAACGCCATTCACACCCCAATCGCCTATGCCTAAAATACCTTCTGAATCTGTGACCACAATCAGGCGGATGTCACGGCCTCCCGCAGTGTTCTTCAGAGTCGCTTCTACATCATCCGGTTCATCAATTGACAAAAAAGCGGCATCCTGTGGGTTGAGAAACAATTCATTATACTGTTCAATGGAATCCGCAACCGTAGGATCATAAACAATTGGCATAAATTCGACGACATGATCTTCCATTAAATGATAAAATAAGGTACGATTCGTATTATATAAATTCATTAAGAAAATTCTTTTCTCCAAATCAGTCGATTTACGTAAATACTGACCATAAACCTGATCCGTCTGTTCTTCAATTGTCTGAACCTTAGGTGGTAGTGTTCCTTGCAAATTGTAGGCTTTCCGTTCTTCCTTTGTAAAAGCTGTATCTTTATTCAGGAAAGGATTATTTAAAATTTCCTGTGCTGATAATGCCATGATGATTTCCCTCCTCGTTTGAAATCATGAAATTTTTTTTCCTAGCAGAGAAAACTATAACAACCTATGAAATTTATAGTCAAACCTTTAGACCATGATAAATTTTGTTAATATGAAGAAAAAAAGTGGATAATAAGGGGTTCCTTTCGTGAATATCAGGGATTTACAGTATTTTAAACAATTGTTTCAGGATAACAGTTTTACAAAAGCAGCCAACTTTTTCAAAGTCAGTCAACCGACGATTACCGCAGCCATTCATAGATTAGAGAATGAGCTGGATACACAGCTGGTCATCCGTGATCAGTCGCATAAAGAACTTATTTTTACGGAAAGCGGAAAACAATTTGAAAAGCATATCACACAAATTCTTCAGGAATTAGGAACCGCTAAATCCGAAATAACGGCAATAAAAAAAGAAAAAGTCCGGCTGGGACTCCCTCCAATTATAGGTGGTTATTATTTCCCAACGCTTTCCGCCAAGATGGCTGAAAGAGACTTACTTTCAAGCCTGGATACACGTGAAGACGGCTCCAAGTCGCTCCTGAATAAACTGATAAACGGTCATCTTGACATCGCGCTGCTTGGATCAGCTCATCCTATTGAAGATGCCAAACTATCCGTGCATCTGCTGACCCACAAAAAATTTAAAATCATTGTCAGCCCAAATCACCCGCTTGCAGGGCAAAAATCGTTAGCCTTCAAAGATTTGAAAAATGAATCGTTTATTCAGTTAAACGAAAGGTTCGTTCATTCTATTGCATTCCAGCAATTAGGACGGCAAACACATACTAAGCCCGGAATCATTTATCGGACGAACGATATTCAGATTATTAAGGGGATGGTTGCAAATAACGTCGGTATCAGTTTCTTAACTGAACTGGCTATTTCGCCGCAGGATCCTGTTGTTGCTTTATCGTTAAACGATGATCCGCAACCTGAATTTATCATTCAGCTCGTGTATCGATCAAATCATATTCTGACACCGGTACAGCAAAAAATCGTTCAACTGTTAACTCAGAACAAATTGTGAAAGACAGCCAACAATAAAAGAGCCTCAGGGACGGGCTATTTAAAACCCATTTACTTTTTGATTTGCACTCTCTCCTGACATGACCCCGTACAGGTTGCTGAATAAATCCGGATTGGGCTACAATGAGAAAGTGTCGGGAAGGATTTTTCACATAGGATCCGGATGCCCGGCGAACGTCAACCGTCGAGGTGAAAACTGATGATTCTTCTGCAAACTAACGAGATCAGCAAGTCGTTTGTTACTGATCTTATTCTGTCGAATATATCCATCGAGGTAAAACTTGGTGAACGCGTAGCCCTTGTCGGGCGGAATGGCGCGGGGAAATCAACACTGCTGAAAATTATTGCCGGAGAAATGAGTGCCGACAGCGGAGAAGTGATTATGCCCAAAGACAGGACCATGGGCTATCTTCCGCAAAACGCCACTCTGAATTCTACACGTGGAATTTACGACGAGTTGCTCACTGTCTTCCGTCCTCTGACTGAAATGGAAAAAAAGCTTCACAGCATGGAAGGCCAGATGTCGGATCCTGACCGGTTCGCAGACAAAAAGGATTACGATCAGCTGCTGAAAAGCTATGACATTCTGCAGGCCGAGTTCAGGTCAAAGGGTGGCTATACCTATCAGGCTGAGATTCGCAGTGTATTGAACGGACTTAATTTCGGAAGCTTTCCCGAGGAAACACCCGTCAATAATCTCTCCGGTGGACAGAAAACTCAGTTGGCGCTTGGCAAGCTGCTGCTGATCAAACCGGATTTACTGATTCTTGACGAACCAACCAACCATCTCGACATTGATACACTCACTTGGCTTGAAGGATATCTGCAACGCTATCAGGGCAGTGTGCTCGTTGTCTCTCACGACCGCTACTTTTTGGACAAAGTCGCGACCAAAGTATACGAAGTTGCCGGACATAACGTACATAAATATGACGGGAATTATACCCGCTATATTGAATTGAGAGCGGCAGCGTATGAGAGTGCCGTGAAGAGTTACGAGAAACAACAGAAAGAAATCACGCGGCTGAATGACTTTGTTCAGAAGAATATTGTGCGGGCATCGACGACCAAGCGCGCGCAGAGCAGACGAAAACAGCTGGAGAAAATGAATGTTATGGAGAAACCGCGCGGAGATGAAAAAAAGGCCTTCTTCTCATTCCAGATTGAGAAACAGAGCGGCCGTGATGTGCTTGGCGCCTCCAATCTGTCTGTTGGCTATCCACCGGAACCACCGATGTTTTCCGGACTGAATTTCCACATTACGCGGTCTGAGCGTGTCGCACTTGTCGGGCCAAACGGCATCGGAAAATCAACGCTGCTGAAATCAATTGCCAGTGGCTCAACCCTGCTGTCCGGCGAGGTGCGTCTCGGCAGTCAAGTATCCATCGGTTACTACGATCAGGAGCAAACCAGCCTGACACCTGAAAAGACGGTACTGAACGAGTTATGGGATGATTATCCGCTTCATCCGGAAAATGAAATGCGCAATGTACTCGGGGGCTTCCTCTTCTCAGGCGACGATGTGGCCAAATATATTGCTCAGCTGAGCGGTGGTGAAAAGGCCAGACTGATGCTTGCGAAGCTGATGATGCGCCATGACAATCTGCTGATTCTTGACGAACCGACCAACCATCTTGATCTGGACAGCAAAGAAGTGCTCGAAGCTGCTCTGATCGATTATCCGGGCACGATCCTGTTTGTTTCCCACGACCGGTATTTTATCAATGATATCGCCACCCGTGTGCTTGAACTCTCCCGAAACGGAATTTCAGAATATCTCGGCGACTATGACTATTACCTGGATAAAAAAACCGAACAGCAGCAGATCGCCGAACTGGACGCCCAGAGCGCACCCGCCGTGAAACATGAAGAAGTTCCTGTCGCCGGAAAGCAGCAATTTCTAAAAGATAAAGAGCAGAAAAAGAAAAAACGGCAGCTAGCCCGTTCAGTAGAAGAAATGGAAGGAAAGATTGAGCATCTCGAAAAACTGATCAAAGCAGACGAAGACTCCCTGCTCACGCCGGAAGTCTTTAACGATGCAAAAAAAGCCAAGCAAGTTCAAAGAGAGATTGATCAGAATAAAGAACAGCTGAACCGATTGATGGAAAAATGGGAGGCTGACCAATTGGCCCTTGAAGAATTTCCCGAATGACCAATCCACAGCTTTTCAACATCAAACAGAACCTTTTCCACATTCTAGGTGCCTTATGCACAGCTTTATCCACAGAAAATGTGGATAACTTATGATAAGTTGTTCTTTTTATTACTGAGCTCTGCTAATTTTTTGATTTGCGGAAGTACTTTGTCCCATATTTCTTTTGTCATGCTGCAGTATTTTTCACCATCATCCATTACGGAAAAGTCGCCCTGCAAAACTTGAAAAGTTGTTTTGCCGTTTTTCTTGGAAAGCCGATAAGTGATGCCGTCTTCCTCTGTCATAGGTGGCCTGTCCTGACTCCGGATGTCAAATACAGTAAACCTTAAAAATTTATGCTGTTCAAGCGCTGTTACGTTTTCCTCAAAGAGGGGTGAACCGTTTTCGTCGATCCACAGAACCGGACTGCCTAGTCCCCAGTCAGATTTAATGTAAAACTGCGAGTTTCCACCCAAAAATTCTCCTGCCCACTGTTCAGAATACTTTTGCTGAGTCAGTACACCCCAAACTACCGCTGCAGGGGCATTGATTTCTATTGATCGATCAACAAACAGTTTTCCCATAATAGCCTCCTTTCGAACATATCGCCCAGCTTCAGTTTACTCCGTCGATTCGCTTCATATCCAAAGGAATAAAGCAGCCTTATTTTCGTGAAAATCTATTTGTTCTTGCGCGGGTCGATATTTTCCAATAACTGTTGATCTATTTTCCAGGCGGATGATAAAATTTGAATGGTGCTTTTTCAGCGAGGGTTCACACCGGTATCTATAATAGAGAAACCTGATCTACCGCAATTAATTTCAGCTCGGGCACCATAAGGAATTAAGCACTTCGGTTCATTATGGCCAAAACTTGCATTGTACAATATAGGCATTTCTTCTCTGTCAAATTCCTTTGCAATGCGCCGAATCACTGGCTTGTATTCTTCGTAAAATTTATTTTTTAGCGGTTTTCCAAAAATAAGCCCATTAATTCTATTGAATATGCCCATCATTCCATAGCTTCTTAAGCTATCTTCCACCATCCATAGAGGAGGGCATTCTTCTGAAGTTTCAAGAAATAGGATGGTATCATTGAAGCAGGATATATCTGGGAAAAGGGAAGTTCCTTTTATCATGTCTAATACTTCAAGGCAGCCACCAATTAATTTTCCAGTGACTGATTTCTTTCCCTGTAAAAGTTCGTACCCTGTATTTCTTAGAAATTTTCTTGAAATATCCTTATTTTCAATGACCCACTCCAGTCTTTCACCTGTCCATTCGTTTGATGTAGGTATTTCACCAATTGTTTCATCATGAAAAAGTATCTTATTGACCCATTCAACCGAATATTCGGGCATTGAGATATTTTCAGCAAGATCGTTGAGAACGGATAAGCCGTAGAAACTTGATAGTCCTGCCTTTAGGCACATAAGGTGTGTCACAGTACCTTTTATAGAAGGATCGGCAAACGCCTGCATTAAGTCTTGGGCTCTTTTTTCAGGATGTCTGTAGACGAAATCAGTTCCCATTAACGTATGCGGCATTTCAACAACTTCAAGGCCAAAAACTTCATTTAGTCGTTTCTTACCTTGTTCATAACGCCAGAGTAATGCTTCATCCCCAGCTCCACCCCACGAGAGACTGACTGTAGCGACCTTATCCCCCCGCTTCAATTTTGCCGGTTTAATCAGATCCAACATTTTATCATCCCGACCCCATTATTATTTGAAATAAATAAACTGGTTATACTATTAGCTCAGTTTCTTTGGTTATAAAAAAATACCGGTTTTGCCCGATATTTTTTTGCCTGTCTGTTTAAAATGCCTCGATTGGAAGGTTCGGGCTCCCGTTTAAGGACAGGTCTGCCCGTGTACCCTTTAAAAAACCAATGGTTCCGGATGCGGCAATCATCGCCGCGTTATCTGTGCAAAGCTTAAGCGGAGGAATAGTCAGCGGGATGCCGCGTGTTCCGGCTGCCTGTTCCATTTCTAGCCTGATTTTGCTGTTGGCTGAAACTCCGCCGGCAACAAGAATCTGTTTTGCACGATAGCGCTCGGCTGCCATCATTGTTTTTCTTACAAGTACTTCAGCAACACTCTCCTGAAAACTTGCGGCAATATCCACTTTGCTGATCTCATGACCCCGCTGTTGTTCGTTATGAATATAATTGATGACTGCCGATTTTAAGCCGCTGAAGCTAAAGTCCAGAGATCCTTCCTCAAGCCAAGCTCTTGGAAAATGAATCGACGGTTTTCCGTTACCCGCCAAATTGTCGATCTCGGGACCGCCCGGATAAGGCAGTCCGAGCGTCCGGGCGACTTTGTCGAATGCTTCCCCGGCTGCGTCGTCCCGTGTCGTCCCGACCACTTGATAGGATCCATGTTCTTTCATATAAATCAATTCAGTGTGCCCGCCGGACACAACCATCGCAATCAGCGGAAATTCCAGCTCACGGACAAACCTGTTGGCATAAATGTGCCCGGTAATATGGTGAACCGGAACGAGCGGAATGCTATGTGCAAAGGCAAGTGCCTTTGCCCCATTCACCCCGACGAGCAGGGCTCCGATCAATCCGGGTCCCTGGGTCACAGCGATGGCATCCAGATCTGACCATGACACTCCCGATTTTTCTATTGCCTCTTCGCAAACCAGCGTGATCTGATCGACATGGTGGCGAGAAGCTACCTCCGGGACCACACCTCCAAACCGCCGATGGATATCAATCTGGGAAGCCACCGCATTGGATCGGATGATCCTGCCATTTTCTACAACAGCTGCCGCTGTTTCATCACAGCTGGTTTCAATCCCAAGAATTAATGTTTTCTGATTTACATTGATACTCATAGCCTCACCCACATCACAAGTGCATCTTCACCATTATTTGAATAGTAATTTTTCCTGATGCCGCCGCTCCTGAATCCAAGCTTCCGGTACAGGTTTTTCGCAATATCATTTCCGACGCGGACTTCCAGGCTGACAGTCCTTGCTCCCTTTGCCCGGGCGTACAGCATGACTTTACGAAGCAGTGTTTCCCCAACCTTGTTCCCCCGGTACCCATCGAGCACTGCCAGATTAGTAATGTGCGCTTCATCAACAATCACCCACACACCGCAATAGGCAATAATTTTCTGGCCATATTCTGCAACAAAATAGGCAGCAAAGTGATTATTAACCAGTTCATTTTCAAATGCGTTTCTTGACCACGGGACGTCAAACGCGCTGTGCTCGACAATCATCACCTGATCTATGTCACTGATCGTCATCGGCCTGATGTTCACTGTTTCCAGCTGTGCCATAATTATCGCTCCTGTTTGGCCTGCCATTTGGCCTCAGCTTCGGCAAGTCGGAGATAGGTTGGCAAAAAATGATGAATATCCGCTGCCGGCAATTTTTCCACACCCAGTCTGGCAAGCTCGGATGGTCTTGGAATGTTTTGTGCAGGCGTGCCGAATACCGCATTGGGAATTGATTTCAGGCGTTCTGCCCACTTTTCTATATCATTACTGAGAAACAGCACCGGCTTATTTGTCTGTTTCAATTCTTCAATCCAGTTTTCCATCAACAGAAGTTTGTCCCGGGCCACAGAAATAACCTGATTTTTTTCGCTCTTATAGACACCGGTAAAAACCTGGCCACGGCGTGCATCAAAAAAAGGGACAACCAGTCCGTCAAAATGGATCCCGTTCTGAGCCACGATCTCCAGGCTTGAAACGCCGACCAGTTCCTTTTTCAGCGTCCAGGCCATCATTTTGGCTACAGTGACGCCGATACGCAATCCTGTATAAGATCCGGGGCCTTGAGCCACAGCGATCCGGTCAATTTCTTCAGGTTTAATGCCGGCATCTTCCAACAGCTGTGCAATAGCCGGCATCAACCGTTCCGAATGATTTTTTTTATTATTTGTCATCAATTCGCCCAGCATTCTGCCATCGGAAGCTACCGCCACTCCCATAACCAAATTGGACGAATCAATCGCGAGTACATTCATCCTTCACTATCTCCCCGTATAAACTTTCAGATCTTTTCCCACTTGCTGATAATGTAATGTTTCTTGAATGCTCATCTATTCTTGCAATCTCAACGTTTAGGCAATCATCTGGAATCCAGGAGGGGATATTTTCAGCCCATTCAATGACTGTAACTCCTCCCTTTTCAAAATAGTCTTCCAAACCAATGTCTTCTTCGTCACTGATCCGGTACACGTCCATATGAAAAAGCGGAAGACGTCCGCTTCGATATTCTTTGACAATTGTAAAAGTGGGACTGCTTACTATCTCATTTATATCCAGTCCCCTTGCAAGCCCCTTCGTAAAAATGGTCTTTCCGGCACCAAGATCTCCGGAAAGCGTTAGTACATCGTCCGGCATCAAATAGCCGGCCACTTTTTCAGAAAAGGCCATTGTTTCTTCAGGAGAATGAAAAATCCATTGATGCATTGTTTACACCTTCTTATGCATACTCCAAACGGAGCCGCATGCTTTAAACAGAGAGAGCCGAGTTTTATTTTTTTGCCTTCACAAACATGCACCGGCTGATCCCGATTGATCAAAGATTGCATAGATTAAGTGTAACATAATTCATCACTTCGTGTTGATGCAAAAAACACGCACCTCTCAATCCTGAGAAATGCGTGTTGTTCATTCGCCTGGCAGTGACCTACTCTCACAGGGGGACAGCCCCCCACTACCATCGGCACAGAAGAGCTTAACGGCCGTGTTCGGGATGGGAACGGGTGTGACCTCTTCGCTATAACCGCCAGACTAANTGAGAAATGCGTTCATTCGCCTGGCAGTGACCTACTCTCACAGGGGGACAGCCCCCCACTACCATCGGCACAGAAGAGCTTAACGGCCGTGTTCGGGATGGGAACGGGTGTGACCTCTTCGCTATAACCGCCAGACTAAATACCCGGCTCGAACGAGCCTTCAAAACCGGTAACGAACGAAACAAGCGCCTTGTCTTCCACAGACTGACCGTCTGGGTTAAGCCCTCGGCCGATTAGTATCTGTCCGCTCCACGCGTCACCGCGCTTCCACTCCAGACCTATCTACCTCATCATCTCTGAGGGGCCTTACTGGTTTGAAACCATGGGAAATCTCATCTTGAAGGGGGCTTCATGCTTAGATGCTTTCAGCACTTATCCCGGCCACACATAGCTACCCAGCGTCTGCTCCTGGCGGAACAACTGGAACACCAGCGGTGTGTCCATCCCGGTCCTCTCGTACTAAGGACAGCTCTTCTCAAATTTCCAACGCCCGCGACGGATAGGGACCGAACTGTCTCACGACGTTCTGAACCCAGCTCGCGTACCGCTTTAATGGGCGAACAGCCCAACCCTTGGGACCTACTTCAGCCCCAGGATGCGATGAGCCGACATCGAGGTGCCAAACCTCCCCGTCGATGTGAACTCTTGGGGGAGATAAGCCTGTTATCCCCAGGGTAGCTTTTATCCGTTGAGCGATGGCCCTTCCATGCGGTGCCACCGGATCACTAAGCCCGACTTTCGTCCCTGCTCGACTTGTGGGTCTCGCAGTCAAGCTCCCTTGTGCCTTTACACTCTGCGAATGATTTCCAACCATTCTGAGGGAACCTTTGGGCGCCTCCGTTACCTTTTAGGAGGCGACCGCCCCAGTCAAACTGCCTACCAGACACTGTCTCCGGACCGGATCACGGTCCCGGGTTAGAATGCCGGTATCGTCAGGGCAGTATCCCACGGGCGCCTCCCCCGAACCTAGCGGTCCGGCTTCTCTGGCTCCTGCCTATCCTGTACAAACGATACCCACATCCAATATCAAGCTGCAGTAAAGCTCCATGGGGTCTTTCCGTCCTGTCGCGGGTAACCTGCATCTTCACAGGTACTATAATTTCACCGGGTCTCTCGTTGAGACAGTATCCAAATCGTTACACCTTTCGTGCGGGTCGGAACTTACCCGACAAGGAATTTCGCTACCTTAGGACCGTTATAGTTACGGCCGCCGTTTACTGGGGCTTCGATTCAAAGCGGCTCCCCGAAGGGATGACCTCTCCTCTTAACCTTCCAGCACCGGGCAGGTGTCAGCCCCTATACTTCACCTTGCGGTTTCGCAGAAACCTGTGTTTTTGATAAACAGTCGCTTGGATCTTTTCACTGCGGCTCTCTGGGCCCGAAGGCCCGTCGAGCACCCCTTCTCCCGAAGTTACGGGGTGATTTTGCCGAGTTCCTTAACGAGAGTTCTCCCGAGCGTCTGAGAATTCTCTTCTAGCCCACCTGTGTCGGTTTCGGTACGGGCGCCGTGACACTCGCTAGAGGCTTTTCTTGGCAGTGTAGGTACAGGCCCTTCGGTACTCTATTTCCCTCCTCATCACCGCTCGGCTTCCTGCAGCGGGATTTGCCTCGCTGCCGGCCTCACGGCTTGAACGCACTCTTCCATCCGTGCGCTGGCCTTGCCTTCCTGCGTCCCCCCATCACTCAAACGTGTCTTGGCGGTACAGGACTTTCCACCTGTTGTCCATCGCCTACGCCTCTCGGCCTCGGCTTAGGTCCCGACTAACCCTGAGCGGACGAACCTTCCTCAGGAAACCTCAGGCTTTCGACGGAGGAGATTCTCACTCCTCTTTTCGTTACTCATACCGGCATTCTCACTTCCAAGCGCTCCAGCCCACCTTCCGGTGAACCTTCTACGCCCTTGGAACGCTCCCCTACCATGACCCATCGGGTCATCCGCGACTTCGGTGCTGTGTTTGAGCCCCGTTACATTTTCGGCGCAGCGCCACTCGACCAGTGAGCTATTACGCACTCTTTAAATGGTGGCTGCTTCTGAGCCAACATCCTGGTTGTCTGGGCAACGCCACATCCTTTCCCACTTAACACACACTTGGGGACCTTAGTCGGCGGTCTGGGCTGTTTCCCTTTCGACGACGGATCTTATCACTCGCCGTCTGACTCCCGGACGTAAGCGCCTGGCATTCGGAGTTTGACTGAACTCGGTAATCCTGTGGGGACCCCTTATTCAATCCGTGCTCTACCTCCAGGCCTCACGCGTCCGAGGCTAGCCCTAAAGCTATTTCGGGGAGAACCAGCTATCTCCGTGTTCGATTGGCATTTCACCCCTACCCACACCTCATCCCCGCATTTTTCAACATGCGTGGGTTCGGGCCTCCATTCAGTGTTACCTGAACTTCACCCTGGACATGGGTAGATCACACGGTTTCGGGTCGGCAACCCTAAACTCATTCGCCCTCTTCAGACTCGCTTTCGCTGCGGCTCCGCCTCTTCAGCTTAACCTAGCTTAGAATCGCCACTCGCCGGTCCATTCTACAAAAGGTACGCTGTCACCCCCCGAAGGGGGCTCCAACTACTTGTAAGCACACGGTTTCAGGATCTCTTTCACTCCCCTTCCGGGGTGCTTTTCACCTTTCCCTCACGGTACTGGTTCACTATCGGTCACTGGGGAGTATTTAGCCTTGGGAGACGGTCCTCCCTGCTTCCGACGGGGTTTCTCGTGTCCCGCCGTACTCAGGATCCACTCCGGAGGACGCGCCGCTTCGGCTACAGGGCGTTTGCCTTCTCTGGCCGGCCCTTCCAGGCCGTTCGCCTGCTGCGCGTCTTTCTGACTCCATGTGGAGTGTCCTACAACCCCAGGGGGCAAGCCCCCTGGTTTGGGCTGTTTCCGTTTCGCTCGCCACTACTCAGGAAATCGCATTTGCTTTCTCTTCCTCCGGGTACTGAGATGTTTCAGTTCCCCGGGTCTGCCTTGACGCGCCTATGGATTCAGCGCGCCATCCTGCCCGTTCGGGCAGGGGGTTCCCCCATTCGGAAATCTCCGGATCTCAGCTGACTTACAGCTCCCCGGAGCTTATCGGAGTTCGTTCCGTCCTTCATCGGCTCCCAGTGCCAAGGCATCCACCGTGCGCTCTTTAAAACTTAACCACTCGATCAAAGACGCCATCTTTGATCCTCGGTCGTTATGGAATGACTTGACTTGTTGCTTGTTTCTTTCG
>NZ_NXGA01000001.1:3887470-3890159 GCF_002802965.1 Sporolactobacillus pectinivorans
CCATCTTTGAGGTCGTTATGGAATGACTTGACTTGTTGCTTGTTTCTTTCGCTATCCAGTTTTCAAGGATCGTGTACCGTTAAATAGGTTGCTTAAAAATTACATTTTTAAACGCCTAATTTAATTGGTGGAGCCTAGGGGGATCGAACCCCTGACCTCCTGCGTGCAAAGCAGGCGCTCTCCCAGCTGAGCTAAGGCCCCAGAATAATGGTGGGCCTGAGTGGACTTGAACCACCGACCTCACGCTTATCAGGCGTGCGCTCTAACCAGCTGAGCTACAGGCCNTTATCCAGTTTTCAAGGATCGTCCCGCGCCCCCGAAGGGACGCCGGGTCTGAAGGAATGCTTCCTTCAAAACCAAACAAAAGCCCAAACGCTTCGCTGAGTCTCTTTTTCCTTAGAAAGGAGGTGATCCAGCCGCACCTTCCGATACGGCTACCTTGTTACGACTTCACCCCAATCATGGGTCCCACCTTCGGCGGCTGGGTCCATAAAGGTTCCCGCACCGACTTNCACCATTAAAAAATAATTTACTGAAGGAATGCTTCCTTCAAAACCAAACAAAAGCCCAAACGCTTCGCTGAGTCTCTTTTTCCTTAGAAAGGAGGTGATCCAGCCGCACCTTCCGATACGGCTACCTTGTTACGACTTCACCCCAATCATGGGTCCCACCTTCGGCGGCTGGGTCCATAAAGGTTCCCGCACCGACTTCGGGTGTTATCCACTCTCGTGGTGTGACGGGCGGTGTGTACAAGGCCCGGGAACGGATTCACCGCGGCATGCTGATCCGCGATTACTAGCAATTCCGGCTTCATGCAGGCGGGTTGCAGCCTGCAATCCGAACTGGGGGCGGCTTTATGGGATTGGCTCAACCTCGCGGTCTCGCAGCCCTTTGTACCGCCCATTGTAGCACGTGTGTAGCCCAGATCATAAGGGGCATGATGATTTGACGTCATCCCCACCTTCCTCCGGTTTGTCACCGGCAGTCACCCTAGAGTGCCCAACTCAATGCTGNATCCAGCCGCACCTTCCGATACGGCTACCTTGTTACGACTTCACCCCAATCATGGGTCCCACCTTCGGCGGCTGGGTCCATAAAGGTTCCCGCACCGACTTCGGGTGTTATCCACTCTCGTGGTGTGACGGGCGGTGTGTACAAGGCCCGGGAACGGATTCACCGCGGCATGCTGATCCGCGATTACTAGCAATTCCGGCTTCATGCAGGCGGGTTGCAGCCTGCAATCCGAACTGGGGGCGGCTTTATGGGATTGGCTCAACCTCGCGGTCTCGCAGCCCTTTGTACCGCCCATTGTAGCACGTGTGTAGCCCAGATCATAAGGGGCATGATGATTTGACGTCATCCCCACCTTCCTCCGGTTTGTCACCGGCAGTCACCCTAGAGTGCCCAACTCAATGCTGGCAACTAAGGTCAAGGGTTGCGCTCGTTGCGGGACTTAACCCAACATCTCACGACACGAGCTGACGACAACCATGCACCACCTGTCACTCCGTCCCCCGAAGGGGAAAGCCTGATCTCTCAGGCGGTCGAAGGATGTCAAGACCTGGTAAGGTTCTTCGCGTTGCTTCGAATTAAACCACATGCTCCACTGCTTGTGCGGGCCCCCGTCAATTCCTTTGAGTTTCAACCTTGCGGTCGTACTTCCCAGGCGGAATGCTTAATGTGTTAACTTCAGCACTAAGGGGTTGGACCCCCCTAACACCTAGCATTCATCGTTTACAGCGTGGACTACCAGGGTATCTAATCCTGTTTGCTCCCCACGCTTTCGCACCTCAGCGTCAGTAACAGACCAGAGAGCCGCCTTCGCCACCGGTATTCCTCCACATCTCTACGCATTTCACCGCTACACGTGGAATTCTACTCTCCTCTTCTGTACTCAAGCTCCCCAGTTTCCAATGGCCGCTTGCGGTTGAGCCGCAAGATTTCACATCAGACTTAGGAAGCCGCCTGCGCGCGCTTTACGCCCAATAATTCCGGACAACGCTTGCCACCTACGTATTACCGCGGCTGCTGGCACGTAGTTAGCCGTGGCTTTCTGGCCGGATACCGTCACTGCAAGAGCATTTCCTCTCTCACTCATTCTTCTCCGGCAACAGAGCTTTACGATCCGAAAACCTTCTTCGCTCACGCGGCGTTGCTCCATCAGACTTTCGTCCATTGTGGAAGATTCCCTACTGCTGCCTCCCGTAGGAGTTTGGGCCGTGTCTCAGTCCCAATGTGGCCGATCACCCTCTCAGGTCGGCTATGCATCGCGGTCTTGGTGGGCCGTTGCCCCGCCAACTAACTAATGCACCGCGGGCCCATCTGTAAGCGATGGCCGAAACCATCTTTCAACCCTGCACCATGCGGTGCAGCGTGTTACCCGGTATTAGCTCCCGTTTCCCGGAGTTATCCCCGTCTTACAGGCAGGTTGCCCACGTGTTACTCACCCATCCGCCGCTCACTTCCGGGGGCAAGCCCCCTTCCGTGCGCTCGACTTGCATGTATTAGGCACGCCGCCAGCGTTCGTCCTGAGCCAGGATCAAACTCTCCAAAAAATACTCTTTCAGGAAGCCGAAGCTTCCGCTTATTTCTTTTTCGTTCTGTCGATCCTCAGCAAAAATTTTGAATTGACTTAAGGGTTTCACCCTTTAAATCACGCTTGGCTTTTGTTCAGTTTTCAAGGAACATT
>NZ_NXGA01000002.1 GCF_002802965.1 Sporolactobacillus pectinivorans
CATCATGCTAGCAAGTTAAACGAACACTGACATGATATATTAGTGATTAGCTATATTTTTTACTTTGCAACAGAACCCTTTTTATTTAAAAATCTCAATATTAATAAAATTAAAGCTAAAAAAGGACGAAAGATTGAATGGTTAGAATTTTCTTTTGAACCTGAGAAACGTATTCATTCGAAACGACAATCTAATATGATAAGTACAGGCAAACCAAAACAATATATAAGCCGTGAAATGACGCCACAATGGTTAAAAAATAACACTTATGAACCAACCACATCTAAGACATCTGCGTATACAGAAGAAGAACGTCAAGCGTTTTTACAAAAAATGAAAAAGTAAAGGAGACCCAGTTATTTGATGAAAACTGTAAAGGAAGTTTCTGAACTTTTAGATGTCTCTAAACAAACAATTCATTATCATTTAAAAAGTTTACCTTCAAATTTGAAGGTAAACAAAGTAGGTAACAAATCATTAATAGATGATAATACAATAGATTATCTAAAAACAATTTTAAATAAAAAAACGACAAAAGAATCGACAAAATTTGATGAAAAATCGACAAACAAAACAGAATCATTAAATAACCAATATAGCAGTTATATCGATAAATACATAGAGCATTTAGAATCAGAAATTCGACAAAAGAATCGACAAATTGACGATTTAACAATTGCATTAAAACAAGAACAATCTTTGAATTTAAATAGCCAAAATATATTAAGTAATACCAAAAAAATAGAAACTGATAATATAGATTCAAAAGAAGATATCATTACTCCAAAAGCATCAAAAAAAAATGAACAAAAACAATCTATCTTTTCTAAACTATTCAAAAAAAAATAATGTATTCACGCCTAAAGGCGTGAATACATTATTTTCTCTAAAAAGAAATTATCACTTGTTAATTATAATATAGTTAATATTTAGCAAGTGAAGTGTGGTTTATCATATGCAAAAATCCCACTACTGTCCAAAGCAAAGTAGGGTTTTTATTTAATATACAAAATACAAAGCATTTCTATATTGACAAAGGATAAAAATCATACTAACTTATGAATATATGAGCATATATTCATAAGTTAGTATGATTTTCTTCGAGTAACAAAACATTAATTGAAATTTTATATTTTTTAACTCTATAGTTATAAAAACAAAAATTCAAATTATAGAAAATATTTTTCATCATTAAAAAGAGGAGGGATTAAATGGAAAACGATCACAATCATAATCATACACATGGCGCGAACAAAAAGACTTTATTAATTAGTTTTATTATTATTACAAGTTACATGATTGTAGAAGGGTTAGGTGGTTTCTTTACTAACAGTCTTGCGTTAATTTCAGATGCTGGTCATATGTTAAGTGATTCTATTTCTTTAGGTATTGCTTTAATTGCATTTACTTTAGGAGCGAAGCAAGCTAATACAAATAAAACTTTTGGCTACAAAAGGTTTGAAATACTAGCAGCTGTACTTAATGGTATTACTTTGATGTTAATAGCTATCTATATTTTTTATGAAGCTATTGAGAGATTTAAAAACCCCCCTGAGGTAGCTTCTACAGGCATGTTAATTATCGCCTTGGTAGGCTTGTTTATTAATATTATTGTGGCTTGGATAATGCTGCGCGGGAGCGATGTAGAAGAAAACTTAAATATGCGTGGAGCATATTTGCATGTAATAAGCGACATGCTTGGATCTATAGGTGCAGTTATAGCAGCCCTTCTCATTATATTTTTTAGATGGGGGTGGGCGGATCCTTTAGCAAGTGTGATTGTAGCAATTTTAGTACTACGTAGCGGCTTTTATGTAACAAAATCAAGTCTTCATGTATTAATGGAGGGAGCACCAAGCAATATAAATACAAAAGACATTATTAAAACTATTAAAAAATTCAAAGAAGTTAAAAATATTCATGACTTTCATGTTTGGTCAGTAACTAGCGGATTAAACGCGTTATCTTGTCATATTGTTGTAGAAGATACAATGACCATTACTGAAAATGAGTTTTTACTTAAACGTATAGAACATGAACTCAATCATCAAAATATTCAACATGTCACAATACAGACTGAAACTTCTAACAATAATCATAGTGAAAAATTGTTTTGTATCGTGAAAGAAGAAGACAGTCAACATCATCATTAAATAAACAGCCATTATTTTTTAATAATGGCTGTTTATTTAATTATTCCAATATATTTAATATATCTTTTTTGTTATTTTCAAATCCCACGTAATATTTAAACAACTTTTTTTTACCCCAAAAAATTTTTTTATAAAAAACAAATAAGGGAACAATTCGGTTGCCTGATATTTTTTTCATTTCTTCTTCTAAGTCCAAATTTTGACTTACATCTTTATGACTATAACTAATCTCTTGAGAGTTTAAATACCTTTTTGATTCTTGGCAATCAGAGCATGTAGGTCTTGTGTAAAGCTCAAGTTGTATATTTTTATCCAAATATATCTCTCCTAATATAAGTTTTAGCATACATTTTATACAAGTGTACCTCTTAAAACAAACTATAAATATTAATTTTTTATATGAAACTTTTGTATTGACTTATACCTACTAGGGGTATAATATAGATTCCAACAAGAGATACCCCGTTAGGGTATATGAGGAGGGGTGAAATTGAACACTACTACTGTTAAAAACAATGACGCATTGCTCAATAGACTCAAAAGATTAGAAGGACAAATGCGCGGTTTACAATCAATGATAGCAGAAGATAGATATTGTATAGATGTACTAGTACAAATAACAGCAATACAATCAGCCCTAAAACAAGTGGGTTTTATAGTAACTGAAGACCATATATCTAATTGTGTAAGTGAAGGTATTAAAAATGGCAACGGAGAAGAAAGTATCAAAGAATTGATGGTTGTATTAAAACAATTTTCAAAATAGGAGGAAAGAAATAATTGAGTGAAAATATTAAAAAAACCTCATTAGGTATCACAGGCATGACATGTGCAGCTTGCTCGAATAAAGTAGAAAAAAATCTAAATAAATTAGATGAAGTTAACGCTAATGTAAATCCTTCTACAGAGAAAGCTACAATTGAATATAACCCCAATGTTACATCATTAGAAGATATTGCAAATACAATTCAAAAAACAGGTTATGGAGTTTTAACCGAAAAAGTGGATCTCGATGTAATGGGAATGACGTGTGCAGCTTGTTCGAATAAAATCGAAAAAGTTTTAAATCGAATCTCAGGTGTAAATAAGGCTACAGTTAATTTAACCACAGAAAGTGCTACTGTAGAATACAACCCTGATATGACGTCTGTAGATGAATTTCAACAACGTATTAAAAACCTAGGGTATGAGGCACAACCTAAAAAAGAAGCATCAGAAAAAAGTTCCCAAAAAGAAAAACAATTAAAACGACAGTTAATTAAATTAGTTGTTTCAGCTGTTTTAGCAGCTCCATTGTTAATGACAATGTTCGTTCATTTATTTGGTATTCAAATACCACATATATTTATGAACCCGTGGTTCCAATTTGTATTAGCAACGCCTGTTCAATTTGTTATTGGTTGGCAATTTTATGTAGGCGCTTATAAAAACCTTCGTAATGGGTCAGCAAATATGGATGTTCTTGTCGCTTTAGGTACAAGCGCAGCCTTCTTTTATAGTATTTATGAATCGATTAAGTGGTTAATTAATACAAATTATGAGCCACACCTATATTTTGAAACAAGTGCTGTATTAATTACTTTAATTCTTTTCGGAAAGTATTTAGAAGCACGTGCTAAAACACAAACAACAAATGCGTTAAGTAAATTGTTGAATTTACAAGCTAAAGAAGCACGTATATTACGCAACGGTGAAGAGACTATGGTTCCTTTAAGTGAGGTAAAAGAAGGAGACTATTTAGTTATCAAACCAGGAGAAAAAATACCAGTAGATGGCAAAATAATTAAAGGTATGACTTCAATTGACGAGTCAATGTTGACAGGTGAATCTATTCCTGTTGAAAAAATGCAAAATGATAATGTTATAGGATCAACAATGAATAAAAATGGAGCAATTACTGTTGAAGCAACAAAAGTTGGTAAAGATACAGCTCTTGCCTCCATTGTTAAAGTTGTCGAAGAAGCGCAAGGTTCTAAAGCGCCAATACAAAGACTAGCAGATATTATTTCTGGATATTTTGTACCTATCGTTGTAGGTATCGCGATTTTCACATTTATTATATGGATTTCATTAGTTCAGCCGGGACAATTTGAACCAGCCTTAGTTGCTGCAATAGCAGTATTAGTTATCGCTTGTCCTTGTGCGTTAGGCTTAGCTACGCCTACTTCTATAATGGTGGGTACCGGAAAAGCTGCTGAAAATGGCATTCTATTTAAAGGTGGAGAACACATTGAAGGTACACACGCTATTAATACAGTTGTTTTAGATAAAACTGGCACTATAACAAATGGCACACCTGAAGTCACTGATTTTAGTGGAGATGATCAAACATTACAATTGTTAGCTAGTGCAGAAAAAGGTTCTGAACACCCACTAGCTGAAGCTATCGTAAGTTATGCTAAAGAAAAATCATTAGAATTTTTAGAAGTAGACCATTTTGAAGCTATACCAGGGCGCGGTATAAATGCAACAATTGATGGTAAAGAACTTTTTGTCGGAAATCGAAAACTAATGAGTGAAAAAGGAATCCAAACTAATGAAGCTGAAACAAATCTCGCTCAATTTGAAAAAGAAGGAAAAACTGCAATGCTTATAAGCGTAGATAACGAATTGAGAGGGGTTGTCGCTGTAGCTGATACAGTTAAAGATACTGCCCAACAAGCTATTCAAAAACTTCATGAATTAGGTATTGAAGTTGCTATGTTAACTGGTGATAACAAACGTACCGCACAAGCAATAGCAAAACAAGTTGGTATAGACACGATTATTGCAGAGGTTTTACCAGAAGAAAAAGCTTCTAAAGTAGCAGAAATTCAATCTGAAGGTAAAAAAGTAGCTATGGTTGGAGATGGTGTCAATGATGCTCCAGCACTAGTTAAAGCAGATATTGGTATTGCCATTGGTACAGGTACAGAAGTTGCAATCGAAGCTGCTGATATAACTATTTTAGGAGGAGACCTTTTATTAATTCCAAAAGCAATAAAAGCAAGTAAATCTACAATTCGTAATATTCGCCAAAATCTATTTTGGGCGTTTGGTTACAATGTTGCAGGTATCCCTATAGCAGCAATTGGTCTGCTAGCACCTTGGGTTGCGGGAGCAGCAATGGCTTTAAGTTCTGTAAGTGTTGTCACAAACGCTTTACGTCTAAAACGTATGAAATTATAAGAATCTTATATTTCTTGAAAGGAGGTGACAACATTGACTAACGAAGTTATTAATGTAGAAGGTATGAGCTGTGACCATTGCAAGCATTCAATTGAAAAAGCATTAAATGGATTAGATGGTGTAACATCTTCAGAAGTAAGCTTGGCGAATGGGAATGTGGAAGTTGAATTTGATGAAAATCAAGTAGCTTTCAACGACTTTAAAGAAGCTATTGAAGATCAAGGTTACGATGTAATTAAATAATTTAAATAGTTGGGCATATCGTTTAATGATATGCCCTTATTAAAAATTAAGGAGGATAAAAATATGAATCATAATCATGAATATCATTCAAACAAACCCGAAATTAAAGCAAATGTTGTATATAGAGATGGTAATATAGAAATTACGTTAGAAGATGAATTTAATAATGCCCCATTATTAGATACTATGCATGAAAAAGAAATGCATTTCGTTTTAGTATCTAATGACATGGAGAAATATTACCACCTACACCCTCAAAAAAAGCATGAAGGTTTATTTATAATTAACCAACAATTAGAGCCAGGAACTTACCAGGCTTTTGTTGATGTTACACCAAAAAACCATGTGTATTCCGTTCATCCTATTGAACTGCAAATTGGAGATAAAATAACCTCTACAACATCTTTAAATTCTGATAAAAATTGGGTAAAAGTTAACAAAGGAGTTCATGTAACTTTAAATTCTATAAGTGCTAAAGAAGATGAACATGTCCCTTTAACTTTCAATACAGAATTAACTCCCCAACCTTATTTAGGAGCTTTAGGACATGTGATTATATTTGATGAGCAATTAACTGATTATATTCATGTTCACCCAGAATCACCTGATTCTACAACCTTTTATGCTCATTTTCCTAAAAAAGGGATGTATAAAATTTGGGCAGAATTTAAATTTAATGATGAAGTGCATAGATTTACTTATAATATTAAAGTTGCATAAATCTATTAGCAAAAGCTTAAAAATCAGTAAATTGTAAAGAGTTATTTAGATAATACAAAACGCTTTATAAAAAATCGAAAATTTAAGATAGAAAGTTGATGAAGAAAGTATCAAAAAATTGTAGTGGTTGTTTATATTGCAACATTCACTGAATTTTTATAGTTAATAACCTATTATTTAAGGAGTAATTTATTGATTAAGTTTGAATATTTTGAGGAGAAAGATTTTGATTTATTAATAAACTGGATAAACTCTCCTGAACTTTTAGTCAAATGGGCAGGTACAGATTTTAATTATCCCCTAGATGAAGAACAATTAAAGGAATATATTAAAGACACAAATAAAGAAAATTCTAGTAAAATAATTTATAAAGTTATCATTGAAGAAAATAATTCAAAAAAAATTATAGGTCATATTGCTTTAAATAATATAGATTTTAAAAATTGTTCCGCCACGTTAAGTAAAGTTTTAGTAGGTGATCCGCAAATGCGTGGCCAAGGATTAGGCCCTAAAATAATAAAGAAATTATTGAAAAAGGCTTTTGAAGATTTGGGACTACACAGAATTGAATTAGGTGTTTTTGCCTTTAATAAATCAGCTATTAAAAGTTACAAAAAGATTGGATTTATAAAAGAAGGAGAAAAAAGAGACTTTAGAAAATTAAATGGAGAATATTATAATTTATGGCAAATGAGTATGTTAGAAAGCGAATGGTCTTGAATAATTTTAAACAAAAATAGTCCTCTTATTTTAATAAGAGGACTATTTTTGTTTATTTAGAGCGTACTCAAAAATGACATTTTGTATATAAAATTTATTTTGATTCATAAGTAATTCAGCTAATGACTTCTATTTTATTAATTTTAGCTATATATTAATATAGAAATAATAGTAAACATCTAATTAACTAAGATAGACAATTACAAAGACTTTACACTAAAATTCTTCTGAGTATGTTGAGGGGAATTATTGACAGAATTATCTTTTTTACTGTTTTAAATCTTTCACATATCTTTCCAATGCTAAATAATCTACACACATTGATTCAAAAAATGAAACTTTTTTTATCACAGCATTTTTATATACTTTTTGGGCTTTATTTACGATTCTTTGATTTTCTTGCCTAATAAAAATTAATTGGTTAGTTAATAAGTTATAATATTCTAAATCTTGCTCCTTTATGTATTGCATATCTATTTTAGAAAGATATTTATCAGGAACAGGTATCATATTTAAAAATAATAGATATCCTAATCTATTTTGAATATTATTAACCTCAAACAATTTTATTGATAGTTGATTATTTAGTTTTTTATTTTCTTTAGGGGAACTTAAGGGGACAAAATAATTAAGATCATTAATAGATAATACAACTCCTAAATAAGGACGAGTGGATTTATTTAATAATACTCTCTCATCTACATTTCTTAATTCATTAATATAATCTTCATCAACATAGTATAATTTCATAATTTCTCCTACAGTATAAAAATAAAGCGACCAAATATTTGGTCGCTTTTCAATGTCTACTTGTGGCAAGACCTCTCCATTTTTTCAATTCCAACTTTTAGCATGGACTCTCTATTTTTTCAATGTCTACTTGTGGCAAGACCTCTCCTATATACATTTTAAATTTTAGCACTGTATAAATCATATGTCAATTTTTTATCTTTATATTATATTTCTCAGAACCGTTCAAATTGGTTTTCTAAGAGAAAAATGATTAAAGATTTACTAACTGATTTTTCATTAGAAATAAAGCAGGTAGACGCTTGGTACAAAATACTTTCTACACCGATACAAATCCACAATTGATTGGAAAGAGTAAAATCCTTTGACAAGCTAATTACCGTATTGTTGATAGTATAAGAAAAGACTTATTAACCAAAAAAATCCTACAAAATCAATAATAATAGTCTTTTACATTTCTCCACCAACCAATGTTATAGTCCAATTAACGAAAATGATTAGCAAAGTAATGATCCCTCTCTGCGACTAGATTGATTCTTGATAGATAGGCGAACTATATATATCATGTTCTAATATACGACCTTTGATAAGTTATTTTCTCTTAATCTAAATTTGTTATCATTTTTTCTTTTTAAATAAATTTTTGGTAATAATAAATGCAACTACATATAACTCAACTGTTACCATTAATGGTAACGTGAAAAGACCCATATACATAAATATATCATTTGCGTGCATTATTCTATCCCAATCATCAACGACACTGATGAAGTTCCACACAAAATACCCTGTAGGGACCCCAAATATTATTAAACCTATAATCATTTTTAACAGTAATTGTTTATCTCTTAGACTCATCGTAGCTATTTTAATGTCTTCTAACGTTAACCAAGATTTTTTTTGAGATGTACTAATTTTTAAATCCTTTATTCCTGTTATATCTTTTTCTGTCTGATATCCTAAGGCATCTTTTAGAATTAATTTATCTCTACCATTAATACTCACTCTATCTATAATTTCTCTTTCAATAATACAATTATTTACATTTTCTGCAAAATAGTTTTTTCTACGTCGTTTTCCTACAAATGGAAATATAAAAATAGGGAATAATAACGAATAAAGAACAAGTAATATAGCTGGCAAACGGTTCTGTTGCAAAGTTGAATTTATAATATAATTTTAACAAAAAGGAGTCTTCTGTATGAACTATTTCAGATATAAACAATTTAACAAGGATGTTATCACTGTAGCCGTTGGCTACTATCTAAGATATGCATTGAGCTATCGTGATATATCTGAAATATTAAGAGAACGTGGTGTAAACGTTCATCATTCAACGATCTACCGTTGGGTTCAAGAATATGCCCCAATTTTATATCAAATTTGGAAGAAAAAGCATAAAAAAGCTTATTACAAATGGCGTATTGATGAGACGTATATCAAAATAAAAGGAAAATGGAGCTATTTATATCGTGCCATTGATACAGAGGGACATACATTAGATATTTGGTTGCGTAAGCAACGAGATAATCATTCAGCATATGCGTTTATCAAACGTCTCATTAAACAATTTGGTAAGCCTCAAAAGGTAGTTACAGATCAGGCACCTTCAACGAAGGCAGCAATGGCTAAAATAATTAAAGCTTTTAAACTTAAACCTGACTGTCATTGTACATCGAAATATCTGAATAACCTCATTGAGCAAGATCACCGTCATATTAAAGTAAGAAAGACAAGATATCAAAGTATCAATACGGCAAAGAATACTTTAAAAGGTATTGAATGTATTTACGCTCTATATAAAAAGAACCGTAGGTCTCTTCAGATCTACGGATTTTCCCCATGCCACGAAATTAGCATCATGCTAGCAAGTTAAACGAACACTGACATGATATATTAGTGATTAGCTATATTTTTTACTTTGCAACAGAACCGTTTCATGGCTGTGTCGTTGTGCTTAATACGTTCATCTATCATTTTTTTATAATCATTATTGGCTTGTCGAAGTTCGGCACACTCATATTTAAAGTTTCAGCTGACTGTTTCAACTTTAAATATTCGGATTCGCTCACACGAAAACTAATTTGTTTTGGCTCCTTACGGTTGGGTTTACGGTTTCGCCCAACAGTTTCGTCGCTAGCCACAAATGTGTTTTGTTCGCTCATTATTCCCACCACGCTTTCTTCGAAAGATAACGCCTTTCTTACATTTTACTTTATAGGATAAAGTAAAATTCATAAAGTCGTTAAGTGGTTTGGCAAGCATTGGCTTTGCTAGCCACTAACGTGGTAGTGACGCCAGCTTGTTGGGGATAATCCCCAAGCCCCTTAGGATTTTTTCTGACGAAAAAATAGTGACTAATTGCTAGCCACTATAAAAACTATTTTTTATCAAAAAATTGATTTAAGTCTGTTTTATCTGTATCATTTGCTAATGCTTCTTCAATATAGTCTTGGGCATTAATTAATTTACTTTTTTCAAAAAAAGGAACAGAAACTAGATAATCATTTCCTGCTCGTTGAATAATTAAGGTAGTTAACATACCACTACCAAAAATTAAAGCACCAATTAAAAAGAAGATTAATGCTGAGAAAAATGAAGATCCAATCATAGACAATGCAATTAACATGATAATAATCCCAAAAATCATAGGCATTATTTTATATTTACTAGATAATTTAGTTGAGCTAATATTTTTTAAAGGAATTGTTTCAGAGTCCTTTCCAGCTGGAAAAATTCCAAAAATAGAATTAGCTGTATTAACTTTTACAAATCTAGAGTCTACTGATAGATGACCTTTAATCCAAAAGAATAAAATGGATAAAGAAAACGCTACTTCTTTTTTTATTATGTATCCTCCAATATAATATTTTATTAAATTTTAACATTAAAGTTGACTATAGTAATATGTTTTTTTAAATAAATATATTTTATTGAAACATTTGTTTAAATTCACTCAGTTAATTTTCCTACTATTAAAAGCTATCTATCAAATATAGTAAGTAAAAAATATTAAATAGAATAGTTAACTCAACTCAAAAAATGCATCAAAAAAGAGAGCTCAGAATTTAAACTCTCTTTTTTGATAAATTTATTTTTCTTTTGAAAAACGTTTGAATGTTAATAATGAACCAGCAGCTAATAATACTGATGCAATCATTGTTACTAATGTAGCATTTGATGATTCTTCACCAGTTTCTGGTAATGCTTTATCTTGAGATTGCTCTTGAGTATTGTTTTGAGCTGTAGTGTTGTTATCAGTAGCTTGTGAATAGTGATTATTATCTTGTGTGTTTTGTTGTTGTGCTTCAGCATAAACAATATCTTTTGTAGGTTCTTGTGGACTATGCCCAACTACACGACCATCTTTATAAACTTTAGCTGTTGCAGAACCATTATCTTTTTCGCCACCAAAATTTAATTCATAATATTCACCTTTATCTTTATAATTACTTGAAATGATTTTTCCTGAAGAAGTGTATTTTGAGCCAATAGCTTGTTCTGCATAATCTTTAACATTTGAGTCATTAACAACTTGGTCTGCATTTGCTGTGCCAAAGCTTGTAAATAGTAATGCACCTGCTAATGTTGTTGCTCCTAAAGTTTTAGTTTGTTTCATGAAATTTATCCCCCTCTATATTTTTTAAAAATTACAACTAAATTCTAACATAAACTATTAAAAACTAGGGGGTATATATATATTTTTTTTTATTTTATTAATGTATTATTGTAAATATATTAATAAAGAGAGGTATTTTTATGAAAAGTATTATAAAATGTGGTTTAGTTATATGCACTTCATCTCTATTTTTAGTTAGCTGTGGTACAGATGTGGCTAACGAAAAAAGTGTCAATATGAATAAAATATTAAAAGATGATAATGAACATATTAGTTATATAGTAACGGATGAAAACAGCTTATCAAAAGATTCCACAATTGGATTTTATATTCTTTCTAAGAATGGTAAAGCTAAGTTATATGATGGTACTGATGAAACCACTGTTTCAAAAATAGCCAAGATGGATAAGAAAGAGATTAAAAATCAAATGAAAAAAGAAGACAAAGAATACTTTGAGACTGATAAGAAAGATGTTTTAGAATTGGTTGATAAAAACCCTGATGAAGTAAAAGATACTAAATACAAAGAGCCTAAAGCACAAAAAATTAAAATGTCTTCTTCTTCCTCTGATAAATCATCTTTTAAATTTTTAATTCATGGTTTTGATACAATTTCTGATGACTATCAAGAAGATCCTAATGAAGATACTCCCACGAAAGGTGTCTATGTGGATAACAGGGAATTAAAATACGATTTCGACAAAGTTGTTAACCCTAAAGAATTCTCTGACAAGAAATTTGCTGGTTTAAAATATTATGACGATATAGATGAAGTTAATGAGTATCTCATAACTAGAGTTGGTGACAAAGCTAAAGAAGTTGAAATGGGAGAATCTAAATAATATTAAAAAAATAATGTGAAATTAAATCGAAAATACATTATATATACAACATCACTACTTATAATCGTTAATTATGTTAATTAAAGGAAAAAGACCCAAACACCGTCATATCAGTGTCTGGGTCTTTTAAAAATGAAAAGTGAATATAAGATAATGAGATACTAAAACATTAATAAACTTTATACGTTTGTCCAGTTTGAGCGCCTTCAACACTTTTAATAAATGCATTTGCTACTTTATCAACTGGAACAGCTNTCCAGTTTGATTCAACACTTTTAATAAATGCATTTGCTACTTTATCAACTGGAACAGCTGTAAATCCTTTGAAGAATTCTCCATACTTATCTAAAGCTTCTTCAACGACATTAGGACTTACATTGTTAATTCTTAAACCATTTTTTAATTCTACAGCTGCTGATGTAACAAATCCTGAGACACCACCATTTGCCATAGCTGCTGAAGAACCTAATAAAATAGGATCATCCATCATAATTCCGGAAGTTAAAGTAAAGCTACCATTTTTATTTAAATAGTGTTGGCCTATTAAAACAAGATTTATCTGTCCTAATAATTTACTTTTTATGGCTACATTATTTTCTTCTAAACTCATATCTGATAGGGATTTGAAAGTTGCTCCTCCCGTGGCACTGACAACAGCATCTATATCTTTAATATCTTTATACATTTGTTCAATTTCTGTTGGAGAGGTAATATCTAATTGATAATCACCAGATTTACTGCCAACTTCAATAACTTCATGATTATTTTCTTTAAGTTTCTTAGATACACTTTTACCTATTGTGCCAGTAGCACCAATAACTACTATTTTCATTGTAATCCTCCTAATAAATACTGTTATTTTTATAAATTTTTTAGCCAAAATAAATATATTCGAAAGTTTACTATTAACACTTACATACTTAATGTAACATATACATTTATGAATTTATTCTGTAAAACATAGTATATTCAAGTAATGTTAATATTAAATAAGCTTATACATAGAATATACAAATTAGCTACCCATAATCTTTTATTATGTCAACTAACTCAAAAGGGACAAACGCTGAAATGACGGCGTTTGTCCCTTTTGGTTCGGATTATAGGATATTCATCTTTTATACAGTACCCCAATGACACGTTTTCATGCATTTTCATTAAATGAAATTTTGTATATTTATGTAAGTTACACTTGTGTAACCTACACATAGCGTATACTTATTTAATAGTAAACAAGTAAACAAATATACAAGTAAACTATTAAACTTGTTTACTTGTGATATGTATGTAGCTGTTGCATACAATATGCGCGCATATTGTGTGCAACAGCTACATACATATCATGCGAAATCTTACAGTACAAAGGAATTTTGTTATACTAAAAAAGCACTTCCGTGCAAGAGAGGAGGTGTCACATATAATGATAATCTTGCTATTTGTATTAGATAAGCTCATTTTTCCAATTATTGTTGGGTATGTTCTTTATCTATTACAACAAGAACATAAGTAAAAAGAAACCCCCAGCCGGCACGCTGGGGGTTTCACATACAATGATATATCTGCTATTTGTTACTTTCAGTATATCCTTTCTTATGCTTTTTGTAAAACAATCTCGTTGTATATGGTTGTTTTCCGTTATTTTTCTCTATTCTTCCCAATCCACTTTAAGTTGTTTTAAAAAGGCTTCTCGTTCTTTCTCTAATTGTGGATCATACTCATTTTTTGTTTGTTTTTCATATGTGCGTTCTTCTAACCATTTCGGCGTTTTTTCACGACTTATATATTGTCGTGACTTACCTATATTCACCATTTGTGGCTGTCGTTTATTGTGAATACGTTTCTCAGCGTCAAATGTAAACTCTAGCCATTCAATTTTACGTCCTTTTTTCGCTTTTATTTTATTGATATTAAGGTTATTAAAAATAAAGCCTAATTCTTTAATGATAGGGGCTAATACTTTTTGATTAATATTTGTCATACGGTAACTATTAGGAATGTCTAGCCGTTCTCTAAAATCATCAATTTTAATTTTTACATAGCCAGTATGTTTATACTGTTTAAGTATTCTGAACATATGCTTAGAATATGTAGATTTAAGGTGTGTCATTTCTCGAAGTTCAAATTTAGTGAAGTTATTAGTTAATGAATTAATAATATGTTCTAAATCTGGATTAACACCAATAGCCACATACTCTTTATCTTTATAAATTTCTACTTTAGTAAAAAGAATAAATTTTCTAATAACATTCTCAGTTTCTTCTCTATATGTTAAAGAGAAGACTTTATCATAGAATTTTTCTAAATCTTGAATAAAAAGCTTTTTATCATGACTATAGTAATTACTTAATTCTTTTAATTCTTCAAATGGCACATTAACAGTCAAATTGCCTTTATCTTTTAATTTATTACACAAAGTAAAAAATAGATTAACTTCGGTATTATTAAATTTTCTCAATGGAACTAAATTCATATCATTTTTATATACTACTGTTTCTCCACTCAACTAACTCCACTCCAATCTAAAAGAAACCTTTATAGAATAAAGATTCCTATTAATTTTAATTATAAATACTTATAATCGCTAGTTTATAAACAATAATAACATAAAGAAACCTAATATAAAAAAAGTTTCTTTAGTTTAATGATTGGTTGCCTTTAGTTTAATGATTGGTTGCCTTTAGTTTAATGATTGGTTGCCTTTAGTTTAATGATTGGTTGTCTTTAACATTTCAAATCCGTTGTCACTCTAGGGCTCAAATGACTCCTAAAAAGGTTTTAAAAAGATTTATAAAAAGATATTAAAAAGTTCGGGGCAATACGACCCTCACAAATTCAAAAGACAAAAAGGAAACCAACCACATTTGTGGTTGGTTTTTATTATTTAAAAAAGCAATAAGTGATATAACTTTAATGCATTATTCCAATTGCTTTATTGACATTGAGCCTCTGAACCCTTAATAAACCCAAAAACTGTCGACTCGTCGGTTTCATAGCTCACGCTATACCGACATTCGTCGAAACAGTTTAATTAAGGGTTCTTCTCAATGCACAATAAATTTTCTCGGCATAATGGCGTGTGTTACTTTTTATTTCTCTTTTCTGAATAAGGTAAATAAAAGATGATAAACAAAGCACATACAATGGCTATAAAAGCACCTAAAAAGACCAATTGAGTTTCTCCTTTTAATTTCTAAGCTATTTTAAGCTTGATACAGCTTTTTTATTACCTCAAATGTGGTTTTTATTCAACATTTATATTAAATGCGCTTATACGCGCTTAAAATGGCATATATAAGTCCTCCAAATAAAGCATAAGGAACAAGATAGAAAATAAGTATGAAATAACGCCATGCTGAATGACCTGTTTTTAGGACATAGTTCAGCCATTCATAAAAATGTTGCACACCTAACCAGTCGCCTAAGGGACTTAAGACTAAAAATGTGACCATGACTAAAGCAATGATAAAAAACATTGCTGTAATACCTTTGGTTAAACGATTAAACGCTTGATCATATTGTTTCATGGGTTCTGTTGCAAAGTTGAATTTATAATATAATTTTAACAAAAAGGAGTCTTCTGTATGAACTATTTCAGATATAAA
>NZ_NXGA01000003.1 GCF_002802965.1 Sporolactobacillus pectinivorans
CGTATGCATTTATTCGATAACTTTGACAGAAAGATGCAAAATCAATTTACCTCTTTTACTTTTACCATTGACTAATCATAGATAGCCCATAAAAGCGCCACACCTTTAACACATTGTATAGCTCTACAGTCGCTATCATAAATGTTACTCATCCCAATCAATTTGTAGTTGCTTTAAGAAAGCTTCACGCTCTTTCTCAAGTTCAGGATCATGTTCCTCTGAGATAGGTGTTTTTTCATAAGAACGTTCTTCTAACCATTGTGGTGTTTTTTCTCTACTAATATATTGTCTTGAATCGACTGTATTTTTACTTTTAGCGTACTTTTTATTATAAATACGATTTTCAGGTTCGAATATAAATTCCAGATACTCTATTTTTCGTCCCTTTTTTGCTCTAACTTTATGTATCTTTAACGCTTTAAAAATATAACTGAGTTCATTAATAATGGGTTTTAATACATTCTTATTAATATCGGTCATTCGATACGATGTTGGAATATCTAATCGCTCTCTAAAATCATTTATTTTTATTTTTAAATAACCTGTATGTTTAAACTGCTTAAGTATTCTAAACATGTTTTTAGAATACGTTGATTTAAGCGTCGTCATTTCTTCTAGTTCAAATTTTGTAAAATTATTCGTAATTGAATTAAGTATATGCTTTAGATTAGGAGATGTTGAAATCTCTAAATATTGTTCCTTTTTATGAATTCTATAATGATTAAACAACACAAAGCGCTCTATGATATCGTCATCTTCATACTTAATTGTTAATTCCAACATTTTTTTATATACATCATCCAAATCTTTCACAAATCTACTAATATTACGTGTTTTAGGATTATAATTACTTAATTCTTTTAATTCATCAAAAGTCAGATGTAACGTGTAGGTGTCTTGTTCTTTTAACTTATTGCACATCGCAAAAAACAAATTAATTTCTATGCTTGTAAATTTTCTTAATGGGACGAGGTTTAGATCGTTTTTATATACAACTGTTTCACCAGACATTTTATTATCACTCCATCATTAACTACATCATATAAAGGAGTACTAAAAAAATGAATACTCCTTTATACCAATTGAATATAAGCATAAAACACTTTTATAGCGGCGTCAATGAATAAAAGGAGTGATTATATTTAAACTACTCCCTTTATGTGGCAAAAACACTCCTTTTATGTGGCAAAACTACTCCTTTTATGTGGCAAAACTACTCCTTTTATGTGGCAAAACTACTCCCTCTAATACCTTGAATCCATTGTCTCTCTAGGTATAAAACAATCCCTAAAAAGGTTTTAAAAATATTTATAAAAATATATTAAAAAGGGCGACGTTTATAAGACAGTAGTCACGATGAAAAAAGATTTGTAAATACCATGTTACATACATTTATACTTATACTGTTATTTATATGTGTATCATCACATCACTATTGTACAATTTAAAGTACGTTATAATGATTGAAGCTTTATGTAAAATAGGTATATTAATGATTTTAAAATTATTTTCGCTTCACAGAAATTGATTAAAACGTTAAAGCAAACCAAAACATGAAGGTAGTACAGTTTGGATTAATAAAAAACATCAACTCGAAGTATAGACGTATCTCCTAAGCATACATCTATAGAAAAAGATAAGTCTTATGATTATATTGGTGGATTTGAAAGTTTATTCATGAAAATAGAAAGGGAATAACTTTCTAATGTTGGACTAGTCCACATTTATGCATTCATCTTAATAAATACATAAATGAAGCAATTATTATTGCCCTCGTACCTATAAACGAGGGCTTATTTTTTTGACTTCGAATCATTAGAGAATCTAAAGCACAAAAATGATGATCCCTTCATCAATAATGATTAGAGGACTTATCATTTTTAATTTCATAGATTTAATAAACTTTTCAATCTATCATTTACTTCTATTACCTTTTCAGTTGTCGATATATCAAGATATCGATATGGACGAGCATGTATATCAACAGATTTAATTTGTGTGCAGTCGATAAAACCATTTATATGTTGATTTTTAGTCTTCACTAATACATCTGTTGGGTATCGCTCATCGTATCTTTTTGTAATAGGAATAACCCAAGCAAAACCGGAAACCTTATTAAATTCAGTATCACTTATGACTAAACAAGGACGATAGTTTCCTTTTTCAGTACCAATGACTGGATTAAAATCTAATTTAATTACATCATATAGATTTACCATAATTCACGTCCAACTGATTGACCCCAATCATACTTGTTATGATCATATTTGCCACCGCTTTCAACAAAATCTCTCCATTTTTCTTTAAAAGAATTGGGTTTGGTTAAAACAATTTGTCCTGATTTGACTTTTACTTCTATATCATCGCCAACTTTTAATCCTACTTGCTGTAATATATTTTTCTTTAAGCTAATTGCTTGTCCATTTCCGCTTTTATATATTTTCGCATATGTTGTTTTCATAAAATACGCCTCCGTTAGTATTTACATGTCTTTACATAAGTTATAGCATGTTTACATTGATTTACCATTATCTTATCCTGCTTCAAATTCAATATACGACACAATGCATCAGTGTTCATTGTTAAACTTAAATGAGTGAAACGTTTAGAAAATACTAAAAGTAAAAGATTATGAATAAGGCTAAGGCGATAACAGAAACACCTATCATATAGTTACAGAATATTTTGATTTTGATTCGATTAATTTTTGTCATTTTTATCACCTCATTTTATAGTTGAGGTAAGGGAGGAAAATATCCCTCGATTACCTAATGAATATAACTTAATATTAGCTTGAATGTCAGTTGGCATGCAGTAAAGGAGACAGTGCTTTTTTTATTGATTTTGAACATAAAAAAGATGACCATCGCAACAGTCATCTAAAGTACACTCTTCAGATATGCACCGCAATTTGATATTTATCATAACATGCAATTCATACTTAACGGACTTATATGGACGGCTGAGAGGGTTTAAAATTCAAATTCATATTGTTTTTTCTGCCGTCGACAATTTTATATATTTCAAACCGTGATTCGATGTTTCTGATGTCCTCAGCCACATATTTGAATATCTTTTCATTGATATCTTTCACTGTATACGTTTAACAAATGTTAAATATCAGTATGAACGCGGTCACTAAATTCAAAAAGAATTAATAAAAGAGGGACTTATTGATTTTACTTCAAAAATGGATAAATAACGTCTTTACATCTATATGTCTAAAATCAAGGATCACCAATTCTATTATTATAATAAAGAAAAGAAATCCAACAAATACACATATGACCGTTTCATAGATGTATTGAACATCAAATCAAAGCATACACTAAAACATATTAATACCCTAGTGAAACACAAGCTATTAATCGTGAGCAATGTAGGAACTACAATTTAAGATATAAATGTTGAACAAAATGAGTCAAAGAATGTAGATATTAAATTACACAATAATAAGAATAATCCATCTGATTCACACAATATGCATTTAGTAACACTATAAACATAATCAACTCTAGGGAACAAATTATTGCCTTGAAGATTTGAAGAGTGAAATTGAAGAAATCTTAATCCGTGTAAATCGAAAATAGAAAATACACAACAAAACGATTACCAAAGTATATACTTATCTATTTATAAGTATCAAAGGAGCATTTACTCAAAGATACGAAGAAGATTATAACAGAGGTGTTATTACAAAAAGTCCAAAAATGGCTTTATTTGGAGATCCACAGAATATTGTGACTGTGCTAATTAAATCTATGATTAATAGATAATACAAGTTTTATATAAGACCCTGAGTTGCAGAAATAAAATGATTTATCTAAGTTAATAATTTTTAATTGAAATATAGATGCACACAAACATACACATCAATATATTGGTGTGTATGTTTGTGTGCTGTCCGTCTTACTTTATTTAAAGGGAAACCGTATATATTATTACTGAAACTAAGTAATAACAAAATATAAAGGCTTATATTTTGTTTACTGTTCTAATTATTCCTTCTTTTGTTAGATCAATAATAGACTGATATTTTTCTTTAGTAAGATCTAGTTTGCTTATTTCAATTTTTTCTAATTCTTCAATTATATGCTTTCCTTGAGACAGTATTTTAGAGTATATAGCTATTTCAGATGGTTCTTTTTGTGGTTTAAAGGCGGATGCATCTTCATTTAATTCTTTTTCTAAAGTAGTTGAAATATCATCAGTAATATTAATTTGCTGACTATTCCATTTCTATAATCTGCCCTCTATGTGTTTTTCATTACGATATTGTGAAAGAATATTTACATCTATTCCAGCATCCCTAAATATATCTTCGGGTTCTTTTCCATGATTATATTCTTCTACAATTTTAAGTTTGAATTCATCTGTATAATATATGTTTTTACTATTTACTTTATAAATATGAATATTAGACTCCAATTTTTGTCTAACCTCTTTGGGTAAAGTTGCCATTTTTTTCTCCTCTTCTTTCTTTTTTATTTCATTACTATAAATTGGTTAAAGTTAAAATCCAAAATATATATTTATATCATGAATAAAGAGAAGCGGAATTTCGATATATACTCATACATATGTGTATACATGTGTGTATGTTTATGTTAAGGTGGAAAAGGAGGTGTCTAAATGGAAATAATAACATTCGCAGCCGTTAAAGGTGGAGTAGGAAAAACAACATTATCCTATAATTTTTCCGCATATTTAGCTGACTTGGGGTACAAAGTATTAATGATAGATTTTGATCATCAATGCAATTTATCTCAAATATTAGGAATTTATGATCAAAAAAATACTGTTTTATCTATATTCGAAAAAATAGATGCACTACATATTGAAGAAAAAGTTAAGATACACCATATTAATAACAATATAGATCTTATCAGTGGATTTTTGCGTTTAGATGAGTATGAGAAGCATATGAGTACGACAGATGGAAAAGACATGCAATTATATATGTGGCTGGATGATTACTATGAAGAATATAATATTGGTCAATATGACTATATTATTATTGATACACATCCTGATTTCAGTACATCAACAAGAAATGCAATTGTTGTAAGCCATAAAGTAATTTCTCCTAATAAGCCAAGTGGATTTAGTGATGATTCGAATGCAAACATTTCATATCGTATTAATAAATTAAAGAAGGATTTAATTGACTTTAGGACACGAGAAAGTTATGTAACAGCTAAACTTTTTTTCGTTGGAAATATGGTCAAACATAATACTAAATCATCAATCAATTTTAAAAAAAGCATTGAAAATCAAGAAAATTATATAACTTATTTTCCTGATAAGGAATTAATTACACGCAGTGTTTTAGAAAAAAAGCCAATTGTATCATTTAAACAAGAACCTACAATATACTTAAAGGAAAAAAGTTTTTTTCAGCAATTTATAAATAGTTGTAAAGCTATTAAAGATGCTTGATTAGTACAAAGTAAAAAGAGTACTTTAACTTTTACTCACATAAGCATAAGTATATATACCAACATGTGTATGTTTATGCACATAATTCATTATGAAAGGTGTTTTAAAATGGCGTTTAATAAAAAAATTGATAGTAACAATCAAGAAAATAATATAGAAAAAGCTTTAGAAAATGCAGTATCACCTAATACATCATATAAAAAAATAGAGATTAAAAAGGATAAAATTAAAGAAAAGAAAAAGAGATATCAATTTATGTTACAGCCTTCAGTTAGAAAAAAACTAGATGAGTTAGTTGAAGAAAATAATTATTCATCATCTTCAGAATTTTTAAACGAGATTATAAAACAATTATATGTAAACTAGTTTTACATATTATATTTCAGATAAATGAAGGGAAAGTTAAGAAAACCCTATTAACAAAGAATTTGATTTGTTAATAGGGTTTATTTTTGTGTTTACTCAAAAATAAACTTGTAAGTATATATATAAATAAGAACATCAATAAACTTGTAAGTACTTAATATTGAAATAGCAACTTATATTATTAAGAAACACAATTTAATGTCAGTAAATAAAAGAAGATTGTTACCAGAAAAAATAGAGATATAAACATAACAAAATGCAAACGTGACTTTGAATAAGGTAGTAAAGATGATATACCTATTAAAGAAAAAAATGAAACATTTAACAACTATGTACTTTATGTCATTATGAAATGATATTTTTGAGATCAATAAAGAGATATTGGATAAAACCTCTAATATTACATATTAGTTATTTTTAAATTTTAATTAATATATTTTATTATATAAATTAAATTTAAAATCAATTTGCAAAAAAGAACTAGATAATTTATACTTAAGCTAAATTAAAAGTTCACTAAAACGAACTATTAATATAAATGTAAGTAAAGAAGTATTCATAACTGTAAGTATAAGTATAAATAATTATGTAAATAGAGATATTAATATGATAATAAGTAAAATAGTAAATAGGATAATAAATAAGCAATATATGTCCCTAATCATAACTATAGAGCAAAGTTGGTTGTTTACTTATAAACGTAAATAAGAACGCAAATAAAGACGTAAGTAAAGATATAAGTATTAAGTTAAATAATTAAAATTAATGATTAAAGGAGCGTTTTAATATGGCTAACACTAAAACACAGAAGATATTAAGTATCTCAAAAACAAAAAGTGAGAATATCGCAGAATGGTTTGTCAGTGACGCACAGTGGAAATTATTAGCTGAACATTTAGAGTTAGGTAAAACAGCTATCTTCAAATATAAGAAACTAATCAAGATCAAAACTGAAGAAAAGGACGCACTTTATGCGTTAGGAGATATCTTCACGTTGAATCAACTAAACACTGTCATTGAGCTATTTAACGACGCTATAGAACACCCTGAAAAGTATAAAAAACCGAAGAAAAAATCTGACGTCGATTTAAAAGCACAGGCTGATGTCATTCAAAAACATACGAAAGATATGAATATGGATTATTTAGGTTATCAAGGTAAGCCGACGGCAAGGAAAGAGAAAGCCGAAATAGAAACTGAAAACAAAACAGATAAACGGGCTCAAATCCCTGACAAATCAGAAGTTATCGCTAAACATAATGCTGAGCGTAAAGCGATGAAAGAAGAAATAGAAGCTTTGCCTAAAGATAGCCAAGAACGAATAGAAAAAGAACGAGCGTATAAGCAATCAGAAGGCGATAGAATCGCTGAATTTTGGGACGCACAAAAGCGAGAACAGGAAGATAAGTAGGAGTGAATAGCGATGGCTAAGGTATGGAGATACACAATCAAGTTACCACCTATGGGGACACCGAGACCTCGTACAAGACGTTTAGATGATGGACGTACTATCACGTATTATGACCAGTCTTATAGTGATTATTTAGACGCAATACAAGCCGAACTAGCGAAAGATAATGCGATTAATGATGATTTTTATGACGTGATAAATACCGAGTTAGGCGTGAAAGCTGAAATCATGTTTTACGTACAAGCGCCAAGAAGTCAAAAGCGAATAAAAAAGCTAACAAGGACGACAGCACCTGATATAGATAACTTGCTCAAAGCAGCATTAGACGGCATCTTCAGAGGATTAGAAGTCAAAGACAGCCGAGTAGCATTGGTATCAATGGGCAAGTTTCAAGAAATGGAAAATCCAAGAACTGAGATAGTTTTAAGGGGGATTGAGTAATGGCGAACACAAATTTAGATAAGTTTCTAGTGATAGAACAAATGATGGACGAGGCACAGGGCTTAATGGAGCCGTATTTAAGCAGTTTAGAGCAACGTTATGAGTATATGAATGTGTTGAGAAAAGAATATAGTAATCTATCGCATACACTAGGCAAGATACAGCAACGTGTAATCAAGCAAGGTGATAAGCTCGAAGTAGACGCAGACGTAAAGAATGTAGCACAAAGTGCAAGAGACCGAATAGACGAGCATATAGAGGCGATAGAAGAAGATAAAGCAGATGGAGATAATCAACCATCGGTTAAGCAATTAAAACGTGCTAGAGAAAAGTTAGACGGCGAATTAGACGAAGACAGCATAGGAGAAGCATGGCGATTGTTGAAAGTTCGAAAAATAGAAATCGAAGAGTTAAATGTGCTTATGGACTTAATCGACGCTATGGAAGACGGTAAACAAGATAAAGCAGAGAGTATTGTTAAAAAGATTGAAAAGCTAAGAAGTGATTATACAAGTGGCTTTGTACGCTATAGAGAAGCATTAGAGCAAGGAGAAGACGTACAAAAAGAAGTTGATAATGTTATCGGCGATTTAGAAGATAGTGGCTATATACAAGAGGCTGAGAGCCTTACAGACGCAAGACCTAGTATTGCAGAAGAAAGAGGATTAAGACCTGACGCACAACCGCTTCTAGACCTTTTAAACCCTATTAAGAGTGCAGGTTNGAAGAAAGAGGATTAAGACCTGACGCACAACCGCTTCTAGACCTTTTAAACCCTATTAAGAGTGCAGGTTTAGAGTATTTTCAAAGTAGAAATAGGAACTCAGCATCATATGATTTAAACGTTGCGTTTGCGAAAGAAGTTGCTTATACAAGAAGAGCGTTATTAGAAGACCGTGAATATATCGGTACTAG
>NZ_NXGA01000004.1 GCF_002802965.1 Sporolactobacillus pectinivorans
TCGATATGGCTCTCTATGATCGTATCAAAATTATGAAGGAGGTTGAAGGCCTTTCTCAACGTGAGATTGCGAGAAATTTAGGGATTTCAAGAAATACGGTGAGTAAATATCTCAAACAGAAGGAGCCTCCGACCCTTGCGGTTCGGCAACGTTCGTACGGGAAGAAAGAATACTCAGAGGAAACTCAACGCATTCTGCCCGTCATCGATCAGTGGCTCCTTGAGGATCAAAAACACTGGGTCAAACAGAAACATACGGCGGCGAGAGTTTATCAACGATTGGTCGAAGAATACAACTTCAAAGGATCTGCCTCTAACATTCGTAAACTCGTTGCTCGGAGAAGGCAAAAACAGAAGGAGGTGTTCATCCCCCTTGAGTTTCAATTGGGCCTTCAATTCCAGTTCGACTGGGGTGAGGCGGATATCATCCTGAGCGGGCGGACGCAGAGAATCTTTTTGTTTTGTCTCCAGCTCTCATCTAGCCGTTTACGTTTTGTCCGAGCCTATGCCCATCAGAAACAGGAGGCTTTTTTGGATGGCTTTGTACACGCTTTTGAATTTCTGGGAGGTGTGCCGGTCGAAGGCCTCTTGGACAATTTGAAAACAGCCGTAGAGAAAATTCTGGAGGGCCGGCATCGCCTGGAACAGGAAGCGTTTATCGCGCTCCAGGCGCATTACGGATTCAAAGCCACATTCGCCAATCCCCGAAGGGGAAATGAAAAAGGCCGGATTGAAGGAACGGTCGGTTATGTCCGGCGTAACACACTCGTTCCTTTTCCAGACGTACAGTCCCTGGATGAGCTGAATGACTACCTTCTGGAGTGGTGCCAGAAAGAAGCGGAACACGTCCGTGTTCCGCATACCGATGAAACGGTGGCCCAGGTTTGGGCCAGGGAAAAGCTGACGCTCCATCCCCTACCGGAAACACCGTTTGAAGCCTGCCAACTGGTGTCCTGTCAGGTCAATCAGCTCTCCTTAATTCATGTGGAAACGAATCAGTATTCCGTTCCTTGCGTTTATGTGGGACAGGCCGTCTGGGTCAAGAAGTTCGTGGATCATCTGGTCATTGTGGCTCAGAATCAAGTGATCGCGGAGTATCCTCGTTCTTACGAACGAAATCAGCTGTTCACCCGTCTGGATCACTATCTGGAGGCGCTTCTGAAAAAACCGCGTGCCATCCGAGATGCGCTCCCCTTTCAGAGTCCGCAGATCCCTGAAGTTTTCCGGCAATTTCACCGCAAAATGCGTGAGGCTGAAGGCGCAGCTGGAGACCGCAAATTTATTCGACTTCTACTCCTTCACCGGGACTTGGGTATGGCCACATTGACCGAGGCACTGACCGAAGCGGAACGAAGGCAGAACTTCACGTACGAAGCGGTTTATGAAATCATTCAACAGGTGACCGGCAATGTGACTCGCCTGGCTGGCCAAACTTCGGAAGCCCTGCAGGGCTACAAGGTGAAAGTGACCGATATTAGTCAATACCGACAACTGGTAAGGGGGTGAACGAATGACCACGGAACTTTTATTAGATCATCTGACACGTCAGCTTAGAATGCCAACTCTGGCCAAACAGTACCGGTCTCTGGCACGAGAAGCGGAAGAACATAATCTGCGTTACGAGGACTACCTATTGGCCTTGCTTGAAGCTGAAGCTCAGAGCCGGGAAGAGAATCAGCGTCAGAGACGATTGAAACAGGCCCGCTTTCCCGTGCATAAAACGCTGGACACCTATGATTTCAGCCTGATGCCCAGTTTAAACCGAAATCATTTTCTTACTCTGGCGAAAGGTGAGTTCGTTCAAAAGAAAGAGAATGTGATCTTTCTCGGCAACAGCGGTACCGGAAAGACCCATCTGGCGATTGGCCTGGGTATTGAAATGATTCAAAACGGTTTTAAAACCAAATTTATCACGGCGTCTGAATTAGTCGAAGAGCTGCTTACAGCCTATGAGGAGCAGAAATTAAATGCGCTAGAGAAAAAATGGTTGAAGTTGGATGTGGTCATTGTAGATGAACTCGGCTATGTCCCCTTCTCCAAAACCGGGGCTGAGCTTCTGTTCCAATTCTTCTCAAGCCGATACGAGCGGGCCAGTCTGATTCTGACAACCAATCTGGAATTTAATGAATGGACGAGCTTGTTTGGCGATGAAAAGATGACTGCCGCACTCCTTGATCGGGTCACGCATCGCTGTCACATTCATCTGCTTAATGGGGAATCCTACCGATTCAGGCAGAGTATGAAACGGCAAGAAGACAAAGGGTAAGCCTGGAATTAGCGAAGGTTTAAGGGGGCAATGGCCCTCCCCGGGCCATTGCCCCCTTAAACCCATATTATCCCATTAATGGTATTTCAGTTTCATAAAGTGGCTCACTTTTAATGTGATCACTCTGGCTCAATATCATATTGACAAAAACA
>NZ_NXGA01000005.1 GCF_002802965.1 Sporolactobacillus pectinivorans
GATGAGACACAAGTTGTCGCTAGATATTATGGTGCGAGCGTATATACTGTTGAAAATGATACTACATGGCAAGGTAAGTCACATGCTTGTTGGCAAGGTAGCAAATATGCAACGCATGATTTATTAATGTTTGTTGATGCTGATGTTCAGTTTGCTTGTGATGATAGTATTCAAAATATAGCCAATCAATATGATTTACAAGGTGGTAAAGGTTTGTTGTCAATACAACCTTATCACAAGATAAAAAAGCTATATGAAAATATATCGGCGATTTTTAATTTAATGACAATCGTAGGTATGAATCAATTTTCAATCACGAAATCAGCAAATAATGAGCAAGGCGCGTTTGGACCAGTCCTTGTGACAAATAAGCAAGATTATAAATTGACACAAGGACATTTGAAAGCTAAAAATCAAATCATTGAAGGCTTTGCAATAAGTAAAGCATATAATCAGCAAGGTTTGCCAGTTAGTTTGCATGAAGGCCAAGGCGTAGTGAATTTTAGAATGTATTCTCAAGGATATAAATCGCTATTAGAGGGTTGGAGTAAACACTTTGCACTTGGCTCTCAAGTAACTAAAAAGTCTACGCTTACGTTTGTATTTTTATGGCTATTTGGTTCACTTACAACAGTTTTAGCGATAATTTTTTCAATTAATTTAGGCTCGTTATATATATTATTAGCTATTACTCTATATTTTATATATGCGATACAATTTCATATATTTATTCGAAGAACAGGAAATTTTAATATTGTTGCGAGTTTATGTCATCCACTGCTCTTCATATGCTTTGTCGTGATATTTTTTAAATCATGGTTAGATATCAATGTATTCAAACGTATATATTGGAAAGGCCGTAGAATAGATTTATAGCTTATTTTTTTATACAAATGTCAAGAAGTTCTAGGCTTACTGAGGAGGCCAATAAATGAATCAATTAGAGAGAGATTATAACCATTGTCACAATATAATGAAAGAACATTCAAAAACGTTCTCATATGCCTTTGATTTTTTGGATTTAAAAAGGAAAAAAGCAATTTGGGCTATTTATGCAGTTTGCAGAATTATAGATGATAGTATTGATAAATACAAAGACCTTGAGCAATTAAAAGGCATAGCTAGAGATTTAGATGTGATTTATAGCGATTGTGATTATATTCAAGCGTATCAAAGTGATGCAGCTATTATGAATGCTTTAAGTAATACATTGAATACATATTCAATACCTAAAAAACCTTTTGAATCTTTAATTCAATATGTGAAGGAAGATTTAGTTTTAAAAGAAATGAAAACTGATTCAGATTTATATGAATATTGCTATGGTGTGGCAGGTACTGTCGGTGAATTGTTAACTCCTATATTAACTTCATCAAATGAAAATAATTTCGAGCAAGCTGAAGAAGCTGCGATTGCTTTAGGCAAGGCAATGCAAATAACTAATATTTTAAGAGATGTCGGCGAAGATTTTCAAAATGGAAGAATTTATCTAAGTGTAGAAAAATTAGCTCAATATCGAGTTAATCTACATTCTATATATTATGAAGGAGTTACGCCAAATTATATAAAACTTTGGGAAAGTTACGCTACAGAGGCAGTTAGGTTATATGATATTGCATTAAACGGTATTAATTATTTTGACGAAGAGGTACGTTACATTATCGAATTAGCTGCGATAGCTTATCATGAAATACTTGTGGAAGTAAGGAAGGCAAACTATACGTTGCATAAGAAAGTATATGTAAGCAAATTGAAAAAAAAGAAAATTTATCGTGAACTTAGTGCGAAATATAATAGGAGTGAAACATTATGAAGATTGCAGTTATAGGCGGCGGTGTTTCAGGTTTAGCTTCAGCTTCAAGATTAGCAGCAAACGGTCACCAAGTAGATTTATATGAAAAGAACCAACAAATAGGTGGCAGGATGAATCAGATCAAGCAAGATGGATTTACATTTGATATAGGACCAACCATCGTAATGATGCCTGAGATTTATCGAGACGTTTTTAATTACGCTCAAAAAAATATGAATGATTACTTGGAAATTAAACAATTATCACATATATATGATGTTTA
>NZ_NXGA01000006.1 GCF_002802965.1 Sporolactobacillus pectinivorans
TTTGATCTGAACCCCAAAAGCTGGACACATTTTTAAGCTGTTTGCTCGGTAGTCGAAATCCGATAATCAATCGGACTTAGACCCCCGAGTTTTTCTTTGATTCTGGATCTATTATAGTACTTAATCCATTCACGCATGGCCCGTTTAAGTTCTTCCCGAGTCTGATAATCATGAGAATGGACTGTTTCAGCCTTCATGATGTGAAAGAAGCTTTCCATCTGGGCATTATCTAAACAGGTGGCCTTCCGAGACATACTCTGATAGACCCGATGCGATTTAAGTTCTCTGCACCACGCCTCATTCTGGTATTGGAACCCCTGATCTGTGTGCACATAGGTACGATAGTGATGCTCAGGAAGATGCTCCAGGGCCTCATGAAGCGGTTTGAGCGCAAAAGCGACAGTTGGATGGTCACTGATCGCAAAGGATAGGATTTCGTCGGAATAGAGATCCAGCACAGGTTCAAGATAAAGGCGTTCTCTCGTCGTTTTGCGGCCCCAACGAAATTCAGAGACGTCCGCCACCAGTTTCTGGAATGGACGGTCGGTTATGAAGCGGCGGCGGAGCCGATTCTTAGCGATTTTCCCAACGGTCCCCTTGTACGAGTTGTATTTACGCATCCGTTTGGTATAGAAGGTTGACTGGAGACCTTCGGCTTCCATAATGCGCTGCACTTTCTTATGATTTACAGTCACGTGCTGATTATTTTTCAGAGCTAAGAAGACACGACGATAACCGTAATCTGGATGGTCCTGCTTGATTGCTTTTATTTCCGAGGTTACCGGGTCATCCCCCTCTGCCTGTGGGCGGTGAAGCTCATAATAATACACGCTCTTAGGCAGTTTCACCACTCGAAGAATATCACTCAGAGAGTCGTGCTGCCTCAGCTCAGTAACTACTTGCGCTTGTTCCGTTCGTGTTGCTCTCTCTGACGAACTAAGGCCTCTAATTTTTTTAAATACTCATTCTCGATCCGGAGTAATTTGTTTTCTTTCTCCAGATCCTTAAGTCGTTGTTGATCTGATTCAAATGGTTCTTCCACTTTTTTATTTCTCTTAACTTGATTTGTAGGATCTGATTTCTTTCGTTTCCCCATGGGTGGACGCCCTCGCTTTGTTCTCAATCCATCCAATCCCCTTGCTTGAAACCGTCGATCCCACTGATAGATCGTAGAGGATGTAGAGATATTAAAGTGGTTGGCGGTTTCATTAAGAGATGAATGGTTCTCCTTCATCCACTTTAATACTTCCAGTTTGAAATTGCTGGCGTACTCCGACCGTTTTTCACGATTTTTGAATCCTACAGAACCATTCGATTGATATTGATGCATCCATTTCAGGACAGTGTCATGTCCTGGTATATGATATTTATGGTGTAGAAAAGTGCTGCCTGCCCCGACCAGATACTCACTAATAATTTTCACTTTAAAATCATTAGAGTACTTTGTCACATGAAAACCCCCTAAAGTTGGTTTGTTGTCCAACTTTAGGGGGTCACTTCA
>NZ_NXGA01000007.1 GCF_002802965.1 Sporolactobacillus pectinivorans
ATTCCGTACTTCTGTTGTTCCGTTCCCGTTTCCATAGATTCGCTGCGTTTCAATGGTTTGTTGTGATTATCACCGGTCTGATGATTCGTTCCGACTGTCTCGGTGTCACCTCTGTGATTCGTGACTTAGCGCTTCATCCGAAGGGGTATGAATCCATGATTCATTTTTTCCGTTCCTCCGCCTGGTCTCTGGATGAGCTGCGTCACCAGTGGTTGCGTGTTGTTCTCAAGGTTGCACCGCTCAGACGGGAGGGTGAAGCGGTCATTCTTGTTGGGGACGGCGTTAAACAGGCGAAAGAAGCACGCTTCATGCCCGGTGTGAAGAAACTGTATCAGGAATCCGAGGATGTGTCCAAGTCTGCCTTCATCTTTGGGCATCTCTGGGGATCCGTTGGCCTTCTCATTGGAGACGCCGGAAAAACGTTTTGTCTGCCACTCTCTCTTCGTCTTCATGATGGTATTCAGACGATTCACCAGTGGGAAAATGACGGTGAAGCACAGGGCTCCCATGTCGTGCAGATGATTGATCAAGGATTTTCAGCCGCTCGAGTGTTGGGGCGCGCGTTGTTTTTACTCGATCGCTATTTCTTGTCCGTGCCTGCCCTCCGTCGTTTGAATCAGCGGAATCAGGAAGAGCGCACGCGATTGGATCTGGTCACCAAAGCCAAAACTTCCTGTGTGGCTTATGAACATCCCGTTCAAACTGGAGGCCGGGGACGTCCACGAAAGAAAGGAACCCGTCTCAAAGTGAACACGTTGTTTGACACGCAAGCGAATCAATTCCAGGCCACCCGCCTGTCGCTGTACGACAAAGAAGAGAGGATATCCTATCTCTGTCGGGATCTGCTTTGGGGTCAGGGACTGTATCAAGACCTGCGCTTTGTGCTCGTGGTCATGGGTGGACGACGATCCATTCTGGTCAGTACGGATCCATCCCTGGAACCGGAGACCATCATCCGACTATACGCACGTCGCTTCACCACGGAAACGACTTTTCGCGCGCTGAAACAGTCACTCGGTGCTTTTACCTATCATTTTTGGAGTCGGTCAATGCCCAAATTGAACCGTTATCGCAAATCGGATGAAGCCGAACCGTTGGATCAAGTGACCGAAGAAAACGTGCAAAAACGAATTTGTCAAACCGTCAAAGCCATCGAAGGTTTTATGATGTGCAGTTGCATCGCAATGGGCCTACT
>NZ_NXGA01000008.1 GCF_002802965.1 Sporolactobacillus pectinivorans
CCCGGAATGTCAAATCAAGCGCAACAACCATGGAGTCAGGCCGTGAGCTAGCAAGCTAGCTCGGCCTCAATAAGCTCGGCGGCGCTGGCATAGCCGAGCAACTTGCGGTGTTTCTGATTCAGTGCCTCTTGAACCTGAGCAATAGCATCTTTAGAGAAGCCATGTAGTGACTGGCCTTTAGGAATGTACTCCCGGATCAGACCGTTCTGGTTCTCGTTACTGCCTCGTTCCCAGGGTGAATAAGGGTGGGCAAAGTAGATCTGAGGGCCCTTGACTTGATCTAAGAGTTTGAACTCAGAACCGTTGTCAAAGGTGATGGTCTTAAAGAGCTCAGGCTGCTTGTCGACAACGTTTTGAAGATACTCCAAACAGGTGTCAGCGTGGTAGTTGGGAATCTTCACAATCAGTTCATAACGCAACTGTCGTTCAGTTAACGTCATGAGAGCTGGTTCACTGGCCTGGCGCTTGCCTTTAACCAGATCACCTTCCCAGTCGCCAAAGCGTTTCCGGTCGTTGATGACGTCTGACCGTTCTTCAATTGAGGTGCCCGCCAAGCGCTTATTCTTACGTGAATGATTGGGGTGATTGGCTTTCACATGACGCTTCAGTTTGGCCGGCAGATCAATGTTCTTCACGTCTAACCGGCCTTGATCAATGTAGCGGTAAACGGTCGGCGTTGATGGACAGAGCTGGTCTGGATGCGCTTGTCTGAAGACATGGATATAACTGTCCACACTTTCAATCCGCGGACGCCGTTTGAGCGCCTTTGTGAACATCCTGAAGAACAACCGGCAGCGTTCTTCTAAGCCCTTAGAATGGCATTTTTGACGGGCCCGTTCATGAAAGAGCTGGCTGGTGTCAGCGTAGTATCGATAGACAAAGAGGTAGTCATGATTACGCTGTTGAACCATGCCCCGCTTGATTTCGCGGGAGATGGTACTACGACTGCGATGAAGCAGACGGCTGATTTCGGCTTTTGACTTACCCGCGTTCAAATACGCTTGAATTGCGCCTCTTTCTTCTGGTGTGAGTTGTTGGTAATGCTGGGCAGTGCTATTCTTAGATTGGGTCATGGAGATTTCCTTTCTTTAGAGTTTTGGCACTTTAAGTTTAGGTCTCCATGGCCTATTTGTGTAATCTTGATGTGTTGCACTTAGATTTTAAATCCGGG
>NZ_NXGA01000009.1 GCF_002802965.1 Sporolactobacillus pectinivorans
GACCCAACTTTTAATATCATTTAAAAATCCGTGATCAGTCACAACAACTTCTATTTGATCACCAATAGCGATGTTTTTGATTTCTTTACTAATATTAACAATAGGTCCTGGACATTGTAGATTACTATAATTGAACATCTTACGATTATCTTTAATTTCTCTATCTTCTTTTACTTTAGATAAATTATCATTATGATGTTGTTGTTCGTATGCGGTATAACCTCCGTCTAAATTCACCACATCGTATCCACGTTGTGCAAGAAATTGACTGGCTTTTCTACTTCTATTACCACTTTTACAATAGATATAGTAAGTTTTATTTTTGCTTTGTTTAAAAGTCTCTATATTTTCAACTGAATGTAATAAAGCATTTTTAATGTGTCCTAATTCAAATTCTTCAGGCTGTCGAACGTCAATTAATTGACCCTTAGAACCCAATTCTTGTAATTCTTTTTTAGTGAAATCATTAATGTGTTTCGTTTTATATTGTGACATAATTACCTCCTTTTAAATACCTATGGGGGTATATTATAACGAATTAGATAGTTTGTCAAATACCTATGGGGGTATTTGACAAACTAAAATTTAATCAATATGATGTAATTATTAAAAATGAATGTGGAGTGAAATATATTGGAATATAATAAAAAGATGATTAATCGTATTCATCGCNATACAAGGACAGCTTAATGGAGTCATTAAAATGATGGAGGAAGAAAAAAATTGTAAAGACGTCATTAGTCAATTAAGTGCCTCTAAAAGTTCTATTCAACGGTTAATGGGTATTATCATTAGTGAAAACTTAGTAGAATGCGTCAAAATGTCTGAAGAAAATAGTGAAGATTCTCAGGCACTAATTAAT
>NZ_NXGA01000010.1 GCF_002802965.1 Sporolactobacillus pectinivorans
TGTTAGTTAACGTACTAACGATTGGATTTGTTTTTGCGTTTATATTAATGGTAATGCTGGCATATTATTTAGCTCGACAATCAGTAAAAGCTTATGAACAACTAATGAATGAGCAACAACTGTTTGTGCAAAATGCATCTCATGAAATGAAAACACCAATAGCTTCTTTTTTATTGAGTACACAATATTTAGAAATGATTGAAGGTCATAATATAAGCATGGAAAGTAAGCAAACGTTGCAACAAATGAAAACGGAAGCACAATATATGCAACAACTCATCGAATCTATGTTAATTGATACTAATGTGAAAAATGAAGTAGTACCTATCAATGTTTCTAAAAGTTTTGATGAAGTAATTCGAACGGCTGAGCATGTCTATCAATCAACGATAGAAACACGCTATAAGTCACACTTAATATTTACTATACATTCNACATGCTAAGCATTAATATTTTAGTGGAAAATGCTTATCGTCATAACACTGATAATACTAAAGTGAGTGTTAGTGCATTCAAGAATTTTAATGGATTACAAATAGAAGTATCAGATAATGGTATCGGTATTCCAGAACAGGAACAACAACATATTTTTAAACGTTTTTATCAGGTTAATCAAAATCAGAAAGGTTCAGGTATTGGATTAGCACTTTTATATAATATTGTTAAGCAATATCATGGAACT
>NZ_NXGA01000011.1 GCF_002802965.1 Sporolactobacillus pectinivorans
AACCACTAATTTATCATGTCAGTGTTCGCTTAACTTGCTAGCATGATGCTAATTTCGTGGCATGGCGAAAATCCGTAGATCTGAAGAGACCTGCGGTTCTTTTTATATAGAGCGTAAATACATTCAATACCTTTTAAAGTATTCTTTGCTGTATTGATACTTTGATACCTTGTCTTTCTTACTTTAATATGACGGTGATCTTGCTCAATGAGGTTATTCAGATATTTCGATGTACAATGACAGTCAGGTTTAAGTTTAAAAGCTTTAATTATTTTAGCCATTGCTGCCTTCGTTGAAGGTGCCTGATCTGTAACTACCTTTTGAGGCTTACCAAATTGTTTAATGAGACGTTTGATAAACGCATATGCTGAATGATTATCTCGTTGCTTACGCAACCAAATATCTAATGTATGTCCCTCTGTATCAATGGCACGATATAAATAGCTCCATNAGCTCCATTTTCCTTTTATTTTGATGTACGTCTCATCAATACGCCATTTGTAATAAGCTTTTTTATGCTTTTTCTTCCAAATTTGATACAAAATTGGGGCATATTCTTGAACCCAACGGTAGACCGTTGAATGATGAACGTTTACACCACGTTCCCTTAATATTTCAGATATATCACGATAACTCAATGCATATCTTAGATAGTAGCC
>NZ_NXGA01000012.1 GCF_002802965.1 Sporolactobacillus pectinivorans
ACAAAAATATACTAAACCAATCTGATTTAGTAGTAACTCTATGTAGCGATGCTGATCAAAACTGTCCTGTATTGCCGCCTAATGTAAAGAAGGAACATTGGGGATTTGACGATCCTGCTGGCAAACCTTGGTCAGAATTCCAACGTGTTAGAGATGAAATCAAAGCAGCCATTGACTCATTTAAGGCTAGATAAATTTTAAGCGTCTCAATATCATTGAGACGCTTTTTAATAGACTTTTTATTATAAAATAACTTCAAAATATCAACTTAATAATTGCAACGACGATTAAAATACATATTATCGTTTTTTGAATATAGTCAGGTATTTTCTGACCCATTTTCATACCTAGATGCGTAAATAGTATACTACCTAAAATTAACGGTATTGCANACTATTGATAATACCCCTGTAATAATTTAATCATAAATGCTCCAATAGAAGAAATGAATGCAATTACAATACTATTTGTAACCACCATGTTCATTGGTAATTTAAATATAACAAGTAGTACTGGAATAATAATAAATGCGCCACCAGCTCCTACAATACCAGATACCAAACCGATGATACCACCTATTGTAATTAAAAGTAGACGATTAAACTTAATATGACTAGTAGATGGTGTAACTTTTAT
>NZ_NXGA01000013.1 GCF_002802965.1 Sporolactobacillus pectinivorans
CTTGTCTTTCTTACTTTAATATGACGGTGATCTTGCTCAATGAGGTTATTCAGATATTTCGATGTACAATGACAGTCAGGTTTAAGTTTAAAAGCTTTAATTATTTTAGCCATTGCTGCCTTCGTTGAAGGTGCCTGATCTGTAACTACCTTTTGAGGCTTACCAAATTGTTTAATGAGACGTTTGATAAACGCATATGCTGAATGATTATCTCGTTGCTTACGCAACCAAATATCTAATGTATGTCCCTCTGTATCAATGGCACGATATAAATAGCTCCATTTTCCTTTTATTTTGATATACGTCTCATCAATACGCCATTTGTAATAAGCTTTTTTATGCTTTTTCTTCCAAATTTGATATAAAATTGGGGCATATTCTTGAACCCAACGGTAGATCGTTGAATGATGAACGTTTACACCACGTTCTCTTAATATTTCAGATATATCACGATAGCTCAATGCATATCTTAGATAGTAGCCAACGGCTACAGTGATAACATCCTTGTTAAATTGTTTATATCTGAAATAGTTCATACAGAAGACTCCTTTTTGTTAAAATTATATTATAAATTCAACTTTGCAACAGAACC
>NZ_NXGA01000014.1 GCF_002802965.1 Sporolactobacillus pectinivorans
AATCACTTGCGCCATAATCTCATTGATATCCTGACCATCGCGCTGACCGCGACGATTTGTGCGATTGATTCGTTTACCGATATGGAAGAATTCGGCTATGCCCGTAAAGAATGGTTTGAAAGCTTCCTTGAGTTGCCCAATGGGATTCCCTCTCATGATACCTTTGCCCGGGTCTTTTCTCTGCTCGATCCTGAGACTGTTGAACGTTGCTTCATGAATTGGACAGCCGACGTCTACACACTGACCCAAGGCGAAGTAGTGGCCATTGATGGGAAAACACTGCGTGGCTCCCATCACCGTGCGGCTAACAAGCGAGCGATTCATACCTTATGCGCATGGGCGACCGAACAAAAGGCGGTACTGGCTCAGCGAAAAGTGGAGGGAAAAACAAATGAAATCACCGTTATTCCTGACCTGCTCGAACTGCTGAACCTCAAAGGCTGCGTGGTCACCCTTGACGCTAGGGGCTGCCAGAAAGATATTGCCGCCAAGATCAGGGAGAAAGAAGCGGATTATGTGCTGGCTCTGAAAGGCAACCAGTCCACGCTCCATGAAGA